>NZ_JCACHU010000090.1:0-4224 GCF_059504005.1 Belnapia sp.
AACACCTCCACCTTGGCACATCGATGCCGTCGGGGGGCGTCCACACCATCACGGTGCCTCTACCCATTCCGAACGTGCGGAAGGTGAAGTCGCGCTTCACGCTGCGGCGAGTGAAGCCGTCCCATCGCCCTCGTCGCAGCCGTGGAGCTGGATGAGGTTAGGCCGCAGGCGGCGTCGTCTCCCCGTGGCACCCCTATCAGTGATTGAGGACGTTATCCTGCGCGAGGGGCGCCCGAGTGAGCGAGCCTGCCGGAGACCCTCGCCTCAACTGCCGCGGTGCCACCAAGTTTAGCCAGGGGATCGGCACCGCCTCACTCTAGGAGGGCCGGATGTGCATGAATGGCCGTGCCGGCTCCCGAAAACACCCGATGCGTTGTCAGGAGGAGGACCGCTCCTGTAGTCTCGGCTGGTGGCAGGGAAGTCATAATGAACGACGTGGGGATGTCCGGCAAAAATAGCCCTGCGTTCCTCGCCGGCGGCGGCGACATGGGCGCCCTCATGCGCGCCCACGATTGGAGGACGTCGCCGCTCGGCCCGCCCGAGACTTGGCCGGGGTCGCTGCGCGCGGTGGTGCAACTCATGCTCGGCAACCGCCAGCTCATGTTCGTCGCATGGGGCCCCGAACTCGCCTTCCTCTACAATGACGGCTACGCCCCAACCCTCGGCGCGAAGCACCCCTCGGGGCTCGGCCGGCCGTTCCGTGAGGTCTGGTCGGAGATCTGGGACGACATCGAGCCGCTGGTGTCGAAGGCGCTCGCCGGCGAGACGACCTACAGCGAGAACCTGCACCTCGTGATGGAGAGGAACGGCTACCCCGAGGACGCCTGGTTCACCTTCTTCTACTCGCCGGTGCGCGACGAGAGCGGCGAAGTCGCCGGCATGTTCTGCGCCGGCGTGGAGACGACGGCAGGAATGCTCGCCGAACGCCGAGCCGCATACAGCGTCGCCCTCAACGAGCGGCTGCGCGACCTCGCCGACCCGGGCGAAGTCATCGCGGCGGCGGCCGGTACGCTCGGGTCGCACCTTCGCGTTGCCCGGGTCGGCTACGCTGAGGTGGACGTGGCGGGATGGGCGACCGTCGAGCGGGAGTGGAACCCGATCGGCCTGCCCACGCTTGTGGGGCGGCACCGGCTCGACGACTACGGACCCGCCCGGATCGCCGACATGCAGTCCGGGTGGACCGACGTCATCGCTGACTTCGCGGCCGACCCGCGCCTCACACCGGCCGACGTCGCGGTGCATCACGGGCTCGGCATCCGCGCCCAGGTCGTCGTGCCGCTCGTGAAGGCGGGGAGCCTCGTTGCTCTTCTTTTCGTTCACGCCTCCTCGCCCCGCCGCTGGCACGCCGATGAAGTCGCCGCCGTCGAGGACGCCGCCGAGCGGACCTGGGCCGCGGTCGCGCGAGCGCGGGCCGAGGCAGGCCTGCGGGAGAGCGAGGCGCGCCTGAAATTCCTCGACCGTCTCGGGGCCTCGACGGCACCGCTGTCCAGTGCCGACGCGGTCCTTTCGACAACGACGCGGCTCCTGGGCGAACACCTCGGCGTCTCGATCTGCGCCTACGCCGACATGGACGAGGACGAGGACGGCTTCACCATCCGCGGCGACTGGGCGGCACCGGGGTCGAAGAGCATCGTCGGGCGCTACAAGCTGGCCGACTTCGGCAGGCTTGCCGTGAGGAACCTCTCGGCTGCCCTACCGCTCGTCGTATGCGACAACCTCCGCGAACTCGCGCCCGAGGAGGCGGCGACGTTCCGCTCCATCGGTATCGCCGCAACGATCTGCATGCCCCTGGTGAAGGAGGGGCGCCTTGCCGCTCTCATGGCGGTTCACGACAGGGCACCCCGGGCCTGGACAGAAGCGGAGCTAGGCCTCCTGCATGAGGTCACCGCGCGCTCCTGGGCCCATGTCGAGCGCGTCCGAGCCGAAGCCGAGCTACGTGGGAGCGAGGCACGCCACCGCAGGATGTTCGAGATCGAGACGGTCGCGGTCGTCTACTTCGACATGGTCGGCGGCATCACCGACGCCAACGACGCCTTCCTGCGACTGATTGGCTACACGCGGGCGGAGCTCGAGGCGGGCGAGGTGCGCTACGAGAACTTGACGCCGCCAGACTGGACTTGGCGGGACGAGCAGACGATCCAAGACTTGCTGACGACCGGGAATAGCGGCCCGTTTGAGAAGGAGTATTTCTGCCGCGACGGCTCCCGCATGTGGATCCTCTGCGCGAGCAAGATGCTCGACGAGCGCACGGCAGTCGAATTCATCGTTGATGTCTCCGAGCGGAAGGCGGGCGACGCGGCGCTGCGGGACAGCGAGGATCGGCTCCGCCTCGCGACAGAGGCGGCCGAGGTCGGCTTCTGGGACGTGGACCTCGTCAACGACGTCCTCGTCTGGCCGCCGCGGGTGAAGGCGATGTTCGGCATCTCCCCCGACGCGCCCGTCTCCATGACCGACTTCTACGCCGGCCTGCACCCCGACGACCGGGATGCGACCGCTGCCGCCTTCGCCGCGGCAGCTGACCCGGCCCGACGTGCCCTCTACGACGTCGAGTACCGCACTCTTGGGAAGGAGGACGGCGTGACCCGCTGGGTCGCGGCCAAGGGCCGCGGCGTCTTCGACGAGGCCGGGCGTTGCGTTCGGGTGGTCGGCACCGCGATCGACGTCACCCGCCGCAAGCAGGCCGAGGAGGAGCTGGCGCGGAGCCGCGCAGCGCTCCATCGGCTGAATAAGACGCTCGAGGTGCGTGTCCGCGAGGAGGTCGCGGCTCGCGAAGCCGCCCAGGCCCAGCTCGCCCACGCCCAGCGGATGGAGGCGCTCGGCCAGCTCGCCGGCGGCATCGCCCACGACATCAACAACGTCCTTCAGGCGGTCGGCGGGGGCGCCTCACTCATCGCGAAGCGGCCCGGTGACCCGGTCTCTGTCCGCCGCCTCGCCCGCATGGTCGGCGAGGCCGCAGAGCGCGGCTCCGCGGTCACGCGCCGGCTGCTCGCCTTCTCCCGTCGCGGCGACCTCCGAGCCGAGGCAGTGGACCCCGTCTCCCTCCTCGCCGGGATGCGCGAGATCTTCACTCACACCCTCGGCGCCGGGATCGGCATCCGCGTCGATGCCGACCCCGACCTGCCCCCGCTCTTCGCCGACAAGGGCCAGCTCGAGACCGTCCTTGTGAATCTTGCCGCCAACGCCCGCGATGCAACGAATGGCCGAGGGGTCATCACCCTCGCTGCCACCGTTGAGGTGCGCCCGCGGGCGCGGACGGCCTCTGGAACGCCATCAATCGAAGCTGGTCGCTACGTGCGCCTGACGGTCGCCGACAACGGGCCTGGCATGCCGCCCGAGATCCTCGCTCGCGTGACCGAGCCGTTCTTCACGACGAAGCCGAGGGGGCAGGGCACGGGCCTCGGTCTCGCGATGGCACGCGGCTTCGCCGAGCAGAGTGGCGGTGCCTTCCACATCGAGAGCGGGATCGGGCGCGGGACGGCCGTTTCGCTCTGGCTCCCGATTGCCGACGGCCTGACGCCCGCCCGCGACGAGGTCCCGTCTCATGACGCGTCGACCCATCGCCGAAGCCGTATCCTCCTCGTGGACGACGAGGCCCTCGTCCGCGCGATCACGGCCGAGGGGCTGGAGGAGGCCGGATTCTCCGTCCTGGCGGCCGAGAGCAGCGCGACCGCCCTTGCCCTTCTCGAGGCCGGCGAGGCGTTGGACCTCCTTGTGACCGACCTCTCGATGCCTGGGATGGACGGCCTCGAACTCATCCGGGAGGTTGGGCGGCGCCGGCCCGGGCTGCCGGCGGTTCTCCTGACGGGCTTCGCTACGAACGCGGCCGAGCTCGCGGTGGGCGGCGCAGTCTCGGGTACCTTTTCGCTCCTTCGCAAGCCGGTGTCCCCGACCGAGCTCGCGGAGCGCATCTCCGTTCTGCTCGAGGGCACGGGAACACCGCCCCTACGACACCCGGTGCGCGACAGCGGTCGGCGGGATTAGGTGCCAGGTGTACGCAGCCAGCACGCGCAACGCGCTTCGAGGTAGGGGAGGCGCGATCATTCGTTCTGTCCTCCGCACACTGCCCTGTACCGGTGGTGACGCTCGCTGTGGGTTTTCCGTAATTCGGCTTTCCTCGATCTCCGTGCTATGCGCGACCGCAATATTGCTGGTAGATGATTGATCAAATTATACCGACCCGCTTAAACCCTGACTTGTTCGAGATAAGGATAGCTGGTGAGGCTG
>NZ_JCACHU010000091.1:0-4163 GCF_059504005.1 Belnapia sp.
AGGTGGGCCAAAATTCATCAGCACTGCTGGGCCAGAATTCATGGACACAGCCAGAGGACGCACCGCGATCGCGCGTTCGCCTCGCTGCACCATGTCCTCGATCTGGAATGGATGCTGGAGGCCTACCGAACCACCCGCAAGGATGGCGCGGCGGGCATCGACGGGATTGGCGCGGCCGACTATGCGGAAAACCTGGAGGCGAACCTTCTCGACCTCCTCGACCGCATCAAGTCGGGTCGCTACCAGGCTCCGCCGGTGCGCCGCAGCTACATTCCGAAGCCGGATGGATCGCAACGGCCGCTCGGCATTCCGACCTTCGAGGATAAGGTTGCGCAGCGAGCGATCGTCATGCTGCTGGAAGCCATCTACGAACAGGACTTCCTGCCCTGCTCGTACGGCTTTCGCCCTGGCCGGTCCGCGCATGACGCTCTGCACGACTTACGCACGGCGTTCATGACGCAGGGCCTGCGGTGGGTGTTGGATATCGACATCAAGCGGTACTTCGACACCATCCCGCACGAGCAGCTGCGGAGCTTCCTTGACCAACGAGTCGTCGACGGTGTCGTCAGACGCATGATCGACAAATGGCTGAAGGCTGGGGTGCTGGAGAACGGCTCCCTGATCCGCATGACTGAGGGAACGCCACAGGGCGGGGTGATCTCGCCGCTGCTTGCCAACATCTACCTGCATCATGTGCTGGACGAGTGGGTAGCAGCGGTGGTCGCACCACGCCTGAAGGGCAGGTACATCCTGGTCCGGTACGCGGACGACCTCGTCCTGGCATTCGAGGACCACCTCGATGCCCGGCGGGTCTTTCGCGCGCTGGGGCAGCGGCTGAACCGGTTTGGACTTACCCTCCACCCGGAGAAGTCGCGGTTCATCGACTTCCGGTTTCGTCGTCCGGGCGGTCAACGTCACCCGGCGACAAGCGGCACCAACTTCGACTTCCTGGGCTTTACCCATGTTTGGGGACGGTCCAGGCAGGCGAAGAACGTGGTGCGGCAGGTGACGGCAAAGGGCCGGTTCACCCGTGCCCTGTCGGCGGTGAATGAGTGGTGCCAGCGTAACCGGCATCAGACCATACGCCACCAACATGCCCACCTGTCGGCGATGCTGCGCGGCCACTACGGCTACTACGGCATCACCGGCAACGGGCGTCGGCTCCGATGGTACCTCCATCAGGTCGAGCGGATCTGGAAGAAGTGGCTATCGCGCAGAGGGCGACACGGAAACTTCCGCTGGGACCGCCTGCGCGAACTGCTGCGCCGCCACCCCCTGCCTCCAACCAGGATCATGCGGCAGTACACCGTCCCGAGCGAAGCTCTCCCATGAGGAACCGGATGCGGGAAATCTGCACGTCCGGGTCTGTGAGGGGTGGGGGCGGCAACGTCCCCACCTACTCGGCAGTAGGCGATCGCAGCTGGTCCCGCGTCGGGTTTGGCCAGGGTCTTGTAGGCGCCATAGCCGTCACATTGCGGGATGCCACGGTAGCCGCCCAGCAGGGTGCGGGCATGCTCGTGGGCGCGGCTTGGGGCGTAGGTGTAGACCATGGCGGGTGGGTCGGTACCGCCCCAAGGCCGGTCATCACGCGCCACCGTCCAGAACCAGCCGGTCTTGGTCCGGCCGCGGCCTGGGTCGAGGATGGGCACGGTGGTCTCGTCGGCAAAGATCCGTGCCGAGGCGAGTACGGTCGCCTTCAGGCGCTGGACCACCGGCGTGATCTCGGCCGCCCCGTAGCCCGCCCAGAACGCCAGGGTGGAGCGGTCCACCTCCACTCCCTGCCGGGCCAGGATCTGGGCCTGGCGATACAGGGGCAGGTGGTCGGCGTAGCGGGAGACCAGGACGTGGGCCACGGTGGCCTCGGTCGGCAGCCCGCCCTCGATCAGCCGCGGCGGCGCCGGCGCCTGCACCACGACGCCCGCACAGGCGCGGCAGGCCAGCTTCGGGCGCCGCGTCACGAGCACCCGGAACTGGGCCGGGATCACGTCAAGCCGCTCCGAGGTGTCGGCACCGATCTCCACCATCGCGCCGCCGCAGCAGGCGCAGGCCGCACTCTCCGGCGCAACCACCACCTCGAGGCGCGGCAGGTGGGCCGGCAGCGCCCCGCGGCTGGCCCGGCGCTTTGCCGCTCGCTCCCGACGCGCCTCCGGGTCGCGCTTTTCAGCGCCTGCCTCGGCCGCCGCGATGGCAGTCTCGAGGTCGGCCAGCCCGAGCTCGAGCTGCTCCTGCGGCAGCCGCTCCGACTTCCGCCCGAACTGCATCCGCTTCAGCTTCAGCAGCAGGTGCCGGAGCCGCTCATTCTGCGCCTCGAGCGTGGCCCGCTCCGCCTCCAGCATCGCGCACCGGGATAGCGCCTCGGCGAGCAGGGCGCGCAGCGCCGCCGGATCGTCAGGCAAAGTCTCCGCGTCGGCACCGGCAGCGCTCATGGCCCGAGTCTAGGCAACCGCTGTGGGCCTGGGAATCCGTTTTGGTGTTTCCATGCGCGTCCAATCCAGTCCGGCAAACAGCGCCGCGAACTCGGGCGGGGTCAGCCGCATCACCCCGTCCACGATCGGCGGCCAGCGGAACGCGCTGCCTTCCATCTGCTTCCAGATCAGCACCAGGCCCGACGTGTCCCAGAGCAGGATCTTGACCCGGTCCGCGCGCTTCGAGCGGAATACGGTCACCACCCCCGAAAACGGATCCTCGCCCAGACCTTCAGCTGCCAGCGCCGCAAGGCCATGCGCCCCTTTGCGAAAGTCGACGGGCTGCGTCGCCAGCAGGATGCGTGCGCCTGGAGGCAGCGCAATCACGCCTCGAGCACCCCGGCGAGCCGGGCGACAGCCGCCACGTCCGATGCCGCGCCGACCCGCAACACCCGGCCGTTGCGCAGCACTACCTCGATCGTCGCCCCCGCCGCGCCGTTCGTCGCAGCCGTCGTGCACATCGGCGACGCCGCCCCTGGCGCCTCCACCAACAGCGGCACGAGCCTCGGTACGGGCCGCGCTATCTTGCGGAGCGGACGACCTTCCGCCTCGCGCCGCCAGCGATGCAGCAGGCTCGGCGAGATGCCATGCCGCTGCGCCACCTCCAGCACCCGCACCCCCGGCTCCACCGTCTCCGCCAGCAACCGCGCCTTGTCCTCCAGCGTGTAGCTGCGACGTCGCTCGCCACGAGTGACGATCTCCACCCGCTCCATCGCCACAGTGTCCGCCCCAGTGCCCGCACCGGTGCGAGCCCTCGTCTGCGCCATCGCCTGCCCTCCGCGATGGCCTACCTCACAACCTACCTCACCTCAGACAAAAAGAGCCGTAGAGCCCCGCTTACGGTGGAACGACAAAGGCGCCAACAGTCGGGTATGCAAGGCGCCATCGCGCTCTGGCCCGGCGGGTGCCGAGCGGCGCGGTTATCTTCGACGGGAGCGGTCGCAACCGGCAATCTGAAGCCATCCCTCGCGCCTCGCTATCAACTCATTTCCGCGCACGCCTAGTGAAGCTTGGAAGCACCTGCAGGCATCTGGCTTTACTCTTCAGGCGAACGCAATTGTGGCGCGCCATCGCCCGGTCCGCGCACGGATACCACCGAGGCGCTCAGACCATAAGCAGCCGTTAAGTAAAGTCGGGCTTTCCCGGTGCGCACCAGAGCTCAGCCAGCAGCCAGGCTTCGCCGCAGACGCGCGATGACGCCGGGCAGGCCGCGGACATTCAGCACCCGGCCATTCTCGTCATACGCCTCCGACAGGACCCGCACGCTCTCGTGCACCGGCCGATGAGACCCTGCTTCGGTTAGGGCAACACCACCACTTCCTCCACCACGGGGGCCTCGAAAAAGCCGATGATGGTGTCGTGCAGCGCGCTGACATCCCCGTTCGAGTGAGCCAAGAGGGCAATCGCATCCGGATGCTTCTCGACCAGGGCAGCGCGCCCGGCAGCGTCGACCCGGTCCATCTTGTTCAGCACCGCGCCAGTGACCTAACCCCGTAGGAGTGGTCCGCTGGCAGAGTAGTCTGGCGGCTGCTTTGGAGGCAGGAATGGCACGGGGCAAGCCCCACACGCCCGAGGAGATCGTGGCGAAGCTGTGCCAGGCGGAGGTGCTGGTGGTGCAGGGCAAGTGGGTGGCGGAGGCGGTGCGGGCGATCGGGGTGACGGAGCCGACATGGCGTAACTGAGGGCGGGCGCACTCCG
>NZ_JCACHU010000092.1:0-4126 GCF_059504005.1 Belnapia sp.
GGTGGGCCAAAATTCATCAGCACTGCTGGGCCAGAATTCATGGACACAGCCACGCGCCCGAGGTGCTCAACCTCTGCCGGGCCGAGCGGCTGGATTTCATCCTGGCCGTGGCCTCGACCACGACGCTGCGCCGCCACGTCCAGGCGCTCGAGAGGGGCACCACAGCGCGCTATGCGGCGGCCAGCAACGCCGGCAAGCAGCGCCGCTATACCGAGTTCTACGACGGCGCCGGCAGCTGGAGCCGGGTCGAGCGGATCATCGCCCGTGTCGAGGCTGGCCCGGACGGTGTCGACACCCGCTTCATCGTCACCAATCTCGCCGGCGGCACACCACGCAGGCTCTACGAGAATCTCTACTGCGCGAGGGGACAGGCGGAAAACTATGTGAAAGCCTGGAAGCGGCACCTGGCCGCGGATCGTACGTCCTGCAGCAAGGCCAGCGCCAATCAGCTCCGCCTCATGTTGCACACCGGCGCCTACTGGCTGCTCTGGTCGCTGCGCAGCCTCATGCCGAAGCGCTCAACTTGGCGCATGGCCCAGTTCGACACCTTGCGCCTGCGCCTGATCAAGGTTGCTACGCGGGTGGTCGCGCTGAAGACCCGGGTGATGCTGCACCTGCCCAGCGCCTATCCAGCCAAAGCCATCATGCACCTCGCCCTCGAGCGCATGCCTCGCCTGCTCTGCTGACCGCCGGGGCGAGTGCCCCAGCCAAGCCCTACCTACCGCAACCAGCCAACCCCGCAATCTGCAGCAAGCTACTGGCCCCAAAGCCGGCATCGGCAAAACACGGCTGTACAACTATGCGGCGAGCGATCCGGCGCTGTTCCAGGCCTCGCTCCTGACCTCACGAATTTTCCGGGCTAGCCCGCTTCGCCGTGGTGGTCCCATGCTTCAAACCATTCTTTTTCCAACGGAGTTCGCGGCATGCCGAAGTGCTGCTGGTTGGGGCCATTCTCGCCGGGCCTTGGGGTACAACTGCACAAAGCCGTGAAGCCAGTTCCGGACGGTAGCCTCCACTATGATGCACGCCGCTGCGCTTGTGGCAGCGCCGAGAGTACCTCTGTTCGCATGCGACGCAGCACGCCGTAACGGTGTGCGGCGTCGTTGCGTCTCAGGTATTCGCGCGCGGCGGGTGTCAGCCGGTGCAACTCCTCGGTCCCGAGCGCGGGACGGAATTCGCGCAACATCTGCAGCGCTGCAGGACCTGCCCGCAGTCCCTGTAAAAGCACGCCATTGCGCGCTCCCTTCAGCTGATAGGCAATAAAACGCGGCAGCACCGACGCCGGTGAACCATATTTCATTCCAATATAGACACGATTTCGCACAAAATAGAACCAGCGTGTGCCGGCCCAGGCAAAGCGCTTCTCCGGGCTGACCTTATGCCGCACGGCGAGGTCGCCACGGTATCGCACGCGCAAACCGAGATTGATCAGGCGGAGACAGAGGTCGAACTCATCCCATAGAAAGAATAGCGCGTCGTCATAGCCGCCGGCACGCTCGAAGTCGGCTCGCCGGACGGCCGCGCCGGCACCGACAAAGGTGACCGTATCGAAGCTCTCACCTGCCCTTGGAAGAAGTGAAACCGGATAGCCCCAGGAGGACAGGTCATCCTCCCCGGTAGCGTGCACCAGGATGCGGCACCCGACCGCCGCGAGATCCGCATCTGCATCCAGAATGGCAACAGCCCGCGCCAGCGTGTCGGAGGCGGAGAACTCAGCATCATTGTCGAGCGCGAATACCACGCGCCCGCTGCCAAGCGCGGTTGCACGGTTGCGCCCTCCCGCCACACCCCAGTTGCGATCAAGACGGACCAGTGTCGCATCCGGGGCGCCCCGCATCACCTCGGCTAAACGTGCGACATTCTCCGGCCGGCTACCTTGGTCGGCAACCCACACGTGCTTCGAGACGCCGATCTGGGCTCTGGCGGAGGCTACAGCCTCTGCAGTATCTTCGACCCGATCGAGGGCGAGGATCACTACGTCAGCGTCGTAGTCCGCCGCGGGCGCGCGGTGTACGCCGGATATGTGCTCTGGCGTCGGATAATCTGGGTAAGTCATCGACCCTCCAATCCGACGTCAGGCAGCGCCAATACTGCCAAACGAGCGGTCTGCTTCGCCTATTTCGGCACTGCAGAATCGCTCGATTCAAACCCCGCCCGATCGCTTTGTGAACAAACTCGCGGTTGTAAAGTGGAGTTGCTGCCTGAAAACTTCGATCAGCCCGAGTGCCACCTCGGTGCTTGGCGCCAGCACTGTGACGAAAGACAGCACTTGCGGATGTGGCTGTGCGAATGAGGGGTGTGGCAACTTCAACTGCCGAGCAACGAGGTCTTCCGTTGCACTGGGGCTATACGTCGTATCCCGACCGCCTCTATTGTTAATCTCGCCTTCTACAAACTGAGCGAAGGAGGTGGCGCACCAATTCTGCATGTGTACAGTGCATCTGGACCAAGTAACGCTCGTAGGCCGCAACCACACCCCAATCGTCGCAGGGCAAATCGTGAATCACTTCGCCCTTGTCGAGCCTCATCCGCAAGCTTTGGGGGTCTCGCACCAACTCTTGGGGAAAGAGTGCTACGGGTCGCGTGTCTGGTTCGGATGATTTTGGAGGCGCGGGCCAGCCGCGCAATTGGGCAACCAACGCCCCATAGACATTATGCCCAAACAGAGGCCCGAGGCTGGCGACTGCGATAGGTCGCGGGTTTATCTCAATTAGGTAGGCGTTCGTTTTGCCACCCTCGAGCACAAAGTCAAAGCTCAATAAGCCGGAGCAGCCGAGTGCTGCGACTAGCCGAGCGGCGGTGTCCGCCATCTCGGGATTCTCGATGTGTCGGACCATGGTACTCGGCCCGGTCGGCCCAGGATGCGTGCGCTCCGCGAGAAAGCTCACAGCCTCAAGGACACGACCCTGAAAGGCGGCGAGAGTGTGCATGGCCGGCGTGCCGTTGATGTGTCTCTGCAGTAAAGGCGGTGCATCCGGCGAAAAGGGCAAACCCGCCCAGCGCCACAAGAAACGTCTGCTTGTCCTTGTGACCCAGCCTTTCCAGTGTTTGCCCCGAACCTGCAGCGTCTCGAACGCAGCGCTAAGTTGCATCGAATCCCAAGCAATCGCCACACCGTCCCCGCCGCCGCTGTGCTCACGCTTAAGGACAACTGGATAACCCCAAGCCGCTGCCACGTCACGCGCGACTACAGCATCGGTTGCCGTGCAGTGACCTGGAGTTCGCAGGCCGAGTCGCACCGCGAGATCCATGCCGCGCCGGCGATCACAGGCGACGGCAAAGCCCTGGGGCGAACCGAGCGCCTCCACCAGAGCTGCCCGAACCGGTTCGCGCGTTGAAGGATCAAGCGCGATGCCGCAAAGGAACTTCGCCGACAAGTCATCAAGAGGCACGACCGTGTCGGGCCGGAAATCTAACAGGGCAATCTCTAGCCGACGTCGGGCAGTGAGGAGCCCCAGGCGCCGGACACCGCGGTATGGCGGCAATACAAAGTGCCGCGCTGCAAAGCGCGTGAGCGAGGGGTAGGATCCAACTGGGCTCAGCACCGCGCATTCGGCACCGAGCCGGCCCATCGCTGCCACCGCACGTTCCGAGCCGACGCTGTTGATGATTGAGACAAAGAGGACTCTGGGCACGGGTGACATATGCACTGCGCAGCAAGCCTTGCCGTTGGATTGTTCGGTCGACGTTAGCTTTCGGCAAGCCAACTGGCACCGTCAAATAGAATGGGCTTGGCGGGCGGAGCAGCCATTGGCAAGAGCTGGCAACTTGCTCCCCCGTCACCAAGTCCTCCATGCCGTCGACCATGTCCACTTTCAGGGAGGCGACAACGGCGAGTGGACGGCCGAAGTTGGCGCAAAGCTGCCGACCTTGGCTACTCGTCAGAGATGTCTGCGTGCCCGCCATCATCCGACGTGAGGCCAAGGGGTCTGATGGTCATCTTGGCCGAAACAGCTGTAGTCTTGAGCCGTCTGGACTATGCTGCCGCGGTAGGCGCTCACTTGTGACAGGGGAGGCTTATCGCATGTGTGGATGCCCCCTGCGGGTCAAGGCGGATCTGCAGCGCTGGCACGAGAGCACGGGTGCGGTCATGTGTGCGGCCTCTGATGCGGCCGGTCTGGCCGCG
>NZ_JCACHU010000093.1:0-3926 GCF_059504005.1 Belnapia sp.
AGCGGAATGCCTGAGCACGTCCACCCAGAATTTCCAGAAAGCAGGTTGCACAATCTGCTGCTGACGCAGTGCCGCGTTGACCCGCTCCTAGGTGCCGCGCCGGCGCCACTTTGCATAGTGGTAGAACACTGCTGTCCAAGGCGGAAAGTCGTGCGGCAGGGCACGCCACTTGCAGCCGGTGCGGAGCAGGTAGAATACGGCCTCGACGATGCGGCGCAGCGGGAAGACTTGTGGATGTCCTGCCTGCTGTCCCGGGCAGAGCAGGGTTGCAAGGATCGTCCATTCCGCGTCGCTCAAGTCGGAATGGTAAGAACTCGACGTCATGTATCAGAGATGGTGTCGGGATCTCTGCTATGCGCTGCTGCCAACAGCCACCAGCACGCAATAAAATTGCTTAGCAGCCTCTTATACGTCGCCTGCGGCGACGTCGCGCAGAGGTGAGTTCAGCGCCGGCGGAACGAGGCCCACGACGGCGCCGGTCGGATTCATGCTGGCGCCATGGCCATCTACCACCTCTCGGCCAAGGTCATCTCGCGCAGCAGCGGGCGCAGCGCCGTTGCCGCCGCGGCCTATCGCGCGGGCGAGCGGCTGCAGGACGACAAGCTCGGTCGTGCGCACGACTTCACCGCCAAGACCGGGGTGGTGCACCAGGAGGTCATGCTGCCCGAGGGCGCACCCAAGGCTTGGCAGGACCGGACAACGCTGTGGAACGCGGTCGAGGCCGCCGAGAAGTGGCGGGACGCCCAACTCGCCCGCGAGGTGGAGGTGGCGCTGCCGCGCGAGCTGTCGCGGGCGAAGGGCATCGCGCTGGCGCGGGACTTTGCTCGGCAGGAGTTCGTGGCACAGGGCATGGTAGCCGATGTATGCGTGCATTGGCCGACCGGCGTCGACGGCGAGGCCAAGCCGCATGCGCATATCCTGCTGACCCTGCGCGGCGTCGAGGGCGGGGGCTTCGGGCCGAAGGCGCGGGAGTGGAACAGCACCGAGCTGCTGATGGGCTGGCGCGAGCGCTGGGCGGAGCTGGCCAATGCGTGGCTGATGGAGCAGGGGCACGAGGCGCGGGTTGATCACCGATCGCTGGCAGCGCAGGGGATTGGCCTCGAGCCGCAGCACAAGGTGGAGCCAGCTGGGCAGCGTCGGGCGGAGCGGGGCGAGGCGGCTGAGCGTCGTGCCGAGCACGACGCCATCGCCCGGCGCAATGGCGAGCGCATCGCGGCGGAGCCGGCGATCGCGTTGGAGGCCATCACCCGGCAGCAAAGCACCTTCACGCGGCGGGACTTGGCACGGTTCGTGGCGCGGCACACGGACGGGGCGGAGCAGTTCGGCCGGGTGCTGACGCGGGTGGAGGCGTCGCCCGAGCTGGTGCGGCTGGGCGAGGACGGAGCCGGGCGGAAGCGGCTGACGACGCGGGCGATGCTGGCGGTCGAGCGGCGGATGGAGGAAGCCGGGGCGGCGCTGGCGCGCCGGCCCGGGCACCGGGTCGAGCGGGTGGTGGCCGAGCGCGCGATGCGCTCGGCCGCGGTGCGGGGGCTGGGGCTCGGGGGCGAGCAGCGGGCGGCGGTGCGGCATGTCGCGGAGGGCGGCGACTTGGCGCTCGTGGTCGGTTACGCCGGCACGGGCAAGAGCGCGATGCTCGGGGTGGCGCGCCAGGCGTGGGAGGACGTTGGCTATCGGGTGCGGGGCGCGGCGCTCTCCGGCATCGCGGCCGAGGGGCTGGAGGCGGGGAGTGGCATCCGGTCGCGTACGCTCGCCAGCCTGGAATGGGGCTGGAGCCAGGGCCGGGTCGAGGACCGGCTGACGGCGCGGGACGTGCTGGTGGTGGACGAGGCCGGGATGGTGAGCAGCCGGCAGCTGGAGAGGGTGTTGAGCCGCGCCCGCGAGGCCGGCGCCAAGGTGGTGCTGGTGGGCGACCCGGAGCAGCTGCAGGCAATCGAGGCCGGGGCGGCGCTCCGGGCGCTGGCGGAGCGGCACGGGGCGGTCGAGATCACCGAGGTGCGGCGGCAGCGGGAGGGCTGGCAGCGCGGCGCCACGCGCGAGCTAGCCACAGGGCGCACAGCGGAGGCGCTGGGCCGCTACGAGTGGGCCGGGATGGTGCAGGGGTATGCGACGCAGGACGAGGCGCGGGCGGCACTTGTCTCGGGCTGGGCGGCGCGGCGTCAGGAGAGTCCCAAGGCCAGCCAGGTCATGCTGGCGCATACGCGGGCCGAGGTGGCGGAGCTGAATCGGCTGGCGCGGGCGGCGATGCGCGACGCCGGCGCGCTTGGCACCGAGCACCAAGTGGCAACTGAAGCCGGGCCGCGGCTGCTGGCGGCGGGCGACCGGGTCATGTTCCTGCGCAACGAGCGCGGGCTTGGGGCGGGGCCGGACGGGCGTGGCGGCGTTGCGGTCAAGAACGGCACGCTCGGGACGGTACTGGCGGTGGAGGCCGGCGGCATGCGGCTGACAGTGGTGCTGGACGGCGCGGGTGGCACGGCGGGGCAGGGGGCCGCGGTGAGCTTCGGCATGGCCGACTACGGCCATCTCGACCATGGCTATGCGGCGACGGTACACAAGGCGCAGGGGGTGACGGTTGACCGGGCGCATGTGCTGGCGGGGCCGGGCATGGATCGGCACATGACCTATGTGGCGCTGACGCGGCACCGGGAGGCGGTGGCGCTACACTGGTCCCGGGAGGCGCTGGGCGACCGCGAGGGGCTGGTGGCGGCGCTGTCGCGGGCGCGGGCGAAGGACACCAGCCTTGACTATGCCGGGCCGGAGGCGGTGGCGGCCTATGCTGAGCGGCGCGGGCTGCGCCCGCTGGCGCCAGCGAGCGAGATCGCGGTGCGGCCAGCGGGCACCAGGGACGTCAGGACGGCACGACCGGAGCCGGAGCCAGCACGGGAGGCGATCGCGCCGCTGCTGCCGGCCTACCGCGACCCCTGGGGCCGGGACAGCCTCGGGCGCGGCACGACACCGGGCGAGCTTCATGCGGCCGCAGAGGCTGACCCTCGCGTGCGGAGCGCACAGGAGGACCGGGCGCATTGGATCGCTGCGGCCTACCGCGACCCGGAGGGCGCACGGGCGCGGCTTGGCACGATGCTGACAGCCGAGGGCGGCGACCTCCGGCGGACGGCGCTGCGGCTCGAGGCCGAGGGGGTGGAGGCACTCGGACGTCTCAAGGGCCGCGACGGCCTGTTTGCCGGACGCCTAGCGCAGCTGGACCGGGCCGGTGCACGCAGCGCGGCCAGCAGCGTCGTCCGCAGCTTGACGGACGAGGCAGGACATCGGGAGCGCGCAGCCGGCGCGTGGCAATGTGAGGTGACGGCACAGCGCGGGCGCGATGCGGTGGAGGTGCCGGGCTTGTCGCCGGCAGCGTGGAAGACGCTGGAAGAAGTGGCGGGTGCCCGCGCCGCGGCCGACCGGCGGGCCCAGCGGGGTGAGGGCTGGGGGGCGGGGGAGGCGCGGCGGGACGCGTGCATCGCGGCAGTATGGGCGCGCGCGGGGCGGTTGGGCATCGTGGCGGAGATTGGCCGCTTTGTGGAGGCGGTGCGGGGCAGGCTTGGCGAGGAGGGCATGCGCGGCGCGCTGCGGGCAGCGGGGCGGGGCGAGGCGGCGGAGGTGCCAGGTGCGAAGCCCGGGCAGGTGCGCGACCTGGCGCGGCTCGCGCGTGAGGTGTCGCTGGCCCGGGAAGGCGCGGAGCGGCACCGCTCGCCTGGGTGGCGGATGGGGCGGCGCCAGGGGGAGCGGCAGACGGAGCTGGCGGCAGAGCGGGCGCGGGCGGCCGAGCGGCAGCGTCAGGGGCTGCCGCCGCTCACGGCCGAGGAGCAGCGGCGCGAGCGACAGCAGCTCCGGCAGCGGCAAGGGCCGCGGCTCAGCATGTAGCGGCTAATAACGACCGAGGCTGTGTAAAAACCGCTGCCGTTAGCTGCTGCTGAGGTGGGCCAGCG
>NZ_JCACHU010000094.1:0-3855 GCF_059504005.1 Belnapia sp.
GCAGCCCGAGCGAGCCCTCCCGACGCCCTGGCGGCAGGCCGACGCCGTCGTCCTCCATCCGAAGCCGCACCTGCCCGTCGCCGACCAGCCGCAACTCAACCCGGACGCGCCCAGCCCGCCCCTCGGGGAAGGCATGCTTGAGCGCGTTGGTCACCGCCTCGCCCGCGATGAGCCCAAGCGGGATTGCGAGGTCCGGCGGCCACAGTGCCTCCTCACCAGCCTCGACCTCCACCCGCACGCGCTTGGGCGCGAGGCCCTCGGCAGTGTCCCGGCAGAGCCGCTCCAAGTAGTTGGCAACTTCGATGCGGTCCGGTGCCTCGCTCCCATGGGTCAGCAGGGCGTGCACGTCGCCGATGCGTCGCAGCCGCCCCATGACGGCCTCGAGCGCTCCGCGACAGGTCGGGTCCGCGCTATGCGCGCCTGCACGCTGAGCAGTGACACCGCGAGCTGCAGGGCGTTCTTGGTACGGTGGTTCACCTCGCGGACCAAGAAGTCACGGTAGCGGATGTCCTCCTGCCCGCGCTCCAGGGCGTCGCGGAGGACGGCCTCCGTCCGCTCCCGCCGTTCGACCTCCTCCCGGAGCCGGGCGTTGGCCTGCTGGAGGCGCTCCGTCCGCGCTGCCACGCGCCGCTCCAGAGTGTGCTTGGCCTCGCGTAGCTCCTGCTCTCGCCTTACCCGGTCCGTCACGTCGAGGAAGGACGCGAAGTGCTGCACCACCTGGCCGTCCTCGACCACAGGGCTGACGAACATGGAGACCCAGGCTTCCCGGCCGCCCTTGGGCCGGAACGGCACGTCCTCGATGAAGGTTCGGCGCGCGGCCATCGCTGCCTTGACTCGCTGCACCGCCTCCTCGTCAACCTGCTCGCCGACAAGGAAGAAATAGTTCTGACCCAGAACTTCCCCCGGCTCGTAGCCGCTCAGCTCCAGGAAGGCCGCGTTCACGTAGATGATGGGATTGTCGAGCACTGCGGGATCGGTGACCACCATGGGCATGCGGGTCGCCTCGACGGCGGCGACGAAAGGCCCGCCGCGGGCGCCGATCTCGCGCACGGTTTGCTCCGCGGCGCTCTGCCCCGCCCGGTCCCGGGGCTGGCTCTCGAACGGCATCCGAAACTCCCTGGTGCAGATCTCCCGGACGCCACGACACCACATCCGGAGGTCGATGTCTCATGGCTGTCCCCGGCCGCCTGGCCGGGATGCCGCACGCTTGCCCGGCGGAGGTACCGGAGCCGCGCCGCATGTGAGGACACGCGGAAAGGTCTAGTTCCCGCTCCCCCGTCACCGCTTCGTGCCAGCCACGGCCTTGAGGGCGCGTCCACTTCGCATCGGAGACCCGAAGTTTCGAACAGCAGCCGCACCCCAGGCGAGGACGGCGATCGAGACCGCCGTCCCGGTCGCCGTCTCCAGCATGGCGAGGCACTCGCGCGCCACCGCGTAGTCGGCCGCCTTGCGGTGCTGCTCGAGCGTGACCGCGGCGGCGAAGTCCTCCGGCACCCTGTCGCGGTGCCGCGTCACGTGGGCGATCTGCCGGGCCGAGAGCCAGAGACCGAGGCCGGTGACGGAGAGCGCCGCCGCGACAGCGAGCAGGAGGAGCGGGGCCTCAATCATAGTCGGTTTCCGTCGGAGCTGGGGGTGCGGCCGGGCGGCAGCCTAGCGCGCGAGGAGCCGGAGCGCGACCGGACCCCCCGCCGCAGCGACGAGGTGGCAGGCTCGTCCAGAGAGAGGCACCCGCAGTCCGCGACCTGGGTGGCGCCTTCCTACTTGCCAAGTTTGCAGGCTGGACCGGACCGAGGCCGTCGACCCGGCCGACTGGCGGTCGCCTTGGACCCACCGCCCGGCGCGCCAGCGTGAGGCATGAGCTTCGACAATATCCTTAGGCCGAAGATAGGGGTGCGGATGGCCGGGCGCTCGGCCGCCAAACGGCTGCGCGAGGCCGAGCAGGCCGCAGCCGAGGGTGGCGCCCTTGGCCGCCATGCGCGAGACCATGCTGGCGGGTATGGCGGAAAGCACGGCCTTCGTCGCCATTGGGCGCCAGTTCCCTCGCGCTCTCCGTCACGCCGCTCGAAGCGCCCTGCGGCACCGTGCGGCTGCAATTCGAGGGGCGCGTGGGCGTGTCCGCCTTCCTGGTCCAGCCGCGGCTGCTCGCCGAGGACCTGGAAGAGCCTGAGACAGTCAGAACGGCAATCAGCCCGGCGTGGCGGCTAGGCGAGGCGCTCCGGGGCGGGGTACTACACACCCCGGGCGACCTGAGCGACGTCGACGGCTCCGTCGTCGCTGTCGAGGGCTTCGTGGCCGAGTTCCTGGCCGACGTGTCGGTCACCCGGTCGGCAAGACGTGGCTCGGCGGCGGAGAGGCACCGGGCGAGTGCCCCCGGTCGCTGCCCGGCACCCGGTTCCGCGATGCCTGGTGGCGGCTTCGAGGGCGCGCCCGGCGTTCGCCGGACAGCCCGGCGAGCGTTCAGCGCTTGATGGGATATCGGCCGACCGAGCACCCCGCTCGTTATGCATCCGTGCCCGGCTGGCCCTCGTAATCCGGCAGCGTCCAAATGCTGGGGGACAATGATGCCACACGACACCTATGCCCAAGATGGAAAGCTGACTTTCCGCTCCAACCCGGCGGCTTTGATTAAGTCCGGGGTCGATGGTCACTCCGTTGGCTCGGTTGCCCAGGTGCCGACACAGGATCGCTATTCTTCAATGGGAGATTTAGCCGCCACTGGAACCAAAAAGTTGAAGAGTGCCATGGGCGCCATTGTCTCCGTAATTCCCACCCTGGACAGGTTAGCGCGCGCCCGCCGCCTGAGCCGCCGGATGGAAGCGGCGTTGGGCTACAAGCCGAACCTGCGGCTTCCACGCACCTACAACGAGAAGCTGGCTTGGCGGATACTATACGACCGCAACCCGCTGTTCCCGTTGACTATCGACAAGGTCGCGGTGCGCGACTACGTCGCCCGGAAGGTCGGAGCCGAGTTCCTGATCCCGCTGTACGGCGTATGGAACCACGCGGCGGACGTTCCCTGGGACAGGCTGCCGTCGCGCTTCGTGCTCAAGGCATCCCACGGCTGGAACATGAACCTCTTGGTTCATGACTGGACCACGGCTGACCGATGCTCAGCCATGGTGCAGGCCGAAGGATGGTTGCGGCGGAGCCACTACGCTGACGCGGAGGAATGGGGATACCGCGACATTCTGCCCCGGCTTCTGGTGGAAGACATGCTGCTCGACGAGAACGGCGCGATCCCTCATGACTTGAAGTTCTACGTGTTCAACGGCAAGACGAAATTACTCCGCGTGCACGCCGACCGGTTCGGCGAGCACCGCGTGACTTTTTTCGACTCCGACCTGGAGCTGCTGCCGTTCCGCCAGATCTACCCCGCTGACCCAAGCTACGTTCTGCCGCCGCAGGCGGGCGAGCTGGCGAAGCTGGCGGAGCGCATCGCGGAAGACTTCGACTATGCCCGCGTCGACCTGTATCTGGTGGACGGCCGGGCCTGGTTCGGCGAGATCACCCATTACGACGGAAGTGCCTGCGTTCCCTTCACGCCTGCGATCCACGACCGGGTGATCGGCGACATATGGCACCTTCCTGATGGTCGTGGGCGAAAACGCTGAGGCCGAGCTTTGATCGGCTCCTCGCTCGGTGCGTCAGCGACAGGCGTCGGCCTGGATTGCACGCCCGAGCCCGCCTGCATCCCAGGCACCGCAATGCTGTTCGCGCTAGGTGCCAGGGCTCTTCTGGCGCTGGCACCTAGTGACGTGCCGCCCGCTCCCAGTGAAGCGGCCGAGCTCGCCGGACACCTTATACCGCCCCGCCTTGGGACTGACTCGATCGTGAGTTGAGGCGACGCGGAGCGAA
>NZ_JCACHU010000095.1:0-3753 GCF_059504005.1 Belnapia sp.
GTCCCAGCATGGCTGCGATCGCCTCGATCCGCAAACGATGCAACAGAACCCCTTTAAATGCGTCGAGCAACGCATGTCCCACCGCGACTGCCAGCGTCGACTTACCCATCCCGCCAGGGCCAACGATTGTGACAAAGCGATTGCGCGCCAGCTGCGCCGCGATCGTAGGCACGGCATCATCTCGGCCCACCATGCGTGCAAGGTGAGCGGGAAGGCGGTGCAGCGGGGACGGGGACTTGCTGGCCAACGGCGGTGCGCGCCAGACGGGCGCAACGAAAGAATACCCGCGCCCCGGTAGGGTCTCGATGTATCTTGCGCCCGCAACCCCGTCACCGAGTGCCTTGCGCAGCATTGCGACATGGAAGCGGAGATTGCCCTCGTCCACGGTGACATCGGGCCAAACCCGCCTCAAGAGCTCCCTCTTATCAATAGGCTGGTTCGACGTCGCCACAAGAACAGTCAGCAGATCTAACGCGCGGCCACCCAGCGGAACTTGCCGCCCATCTCGCTCGAGCAGCCTCTCCGACGCGACCAGCCGGAACGGGCCGAAACACAAGGTCTCCCAACCATTTGTTGTGTCAGCATCGTCCATGTTTGCCCTCCAGCTGACACGTTTGCAGTCCCGGCGATCCACCTCACGACGGCCTATAGGCCACGGCACTACGATGTCAGCAGCAGCAGAGGCTTTGGCCTAATTGCCCCAGTAACGAGAGCTTACCCGTCGAAGGCAAGGTGTGGCCATGCCCTATCATGATGGCGTGGACGGTCTTTGCCGGCATCGATATGGGACGCTGGAGATGCTGACGAACCACCGAAACGCACAAAGGGCTTGGAGTCACGTTCATGACTTAGGGTGACCGTAACCGCTCTTAATGCAACGGCCGAGAGGCTGAAAGTTATACCAGTCGTTAGATGAAAGCGCCGGTTGAAGTTGGATGTCTTGCATGACACCGAAGGCGGCAATGACAGTTCGGTCGGGGATGACATCGCGCAACAAGGGAACCGAATTGCCCATCGACACAAGAGCGAGGACGAGGAGCCCTCTGATGCTGGCCCGGATCTCGTTGGACGTGCTGGTGCCGGTCGGCGACCCCTTGGTGAGCCCCAATTTGTCGCCAGCGACATGGACCGCGAAGCGTCCCGATGAGAACCGGGGGCATGACCCTGATTTCGGCGTGATGGGCTGATGGCAGCCCGTCTTGTTCCTGACGATTTTTGGGCGGCGATCGAGCCGTTGCTGCCGCCCGAACCTGCTCGGCCCAAGGGTGGCAGGCCGCGGGCCGCGACCCGCGGGGCGCTGACGGGCATCCTCGTCGTGTTGCGCATGGGATCTAGTGGCGGGACGTGCCTGCCGAGATGGGATGTAGCGGTAAGACCTGCTGGCGCCGGCTGGTGGCCTGGCACACAGCTAGGGGTTGGGCGGCATGGCATCGTGCGCTCCTCGAGCAGTTCCGCGAGGCGGATCGCCTGGACTGGCGCCGAGCGTTGCTCGACAGTGCTGCCGTACGTGCCAGAGGCGGGTGCGGAGACCGGGCCCAAACCCGGCGGACCGCGGCGAGGCCCGCACCAAGCGGCAGCTGGTCGGCGATGCTGAGGACATGCCGCTTGGCCCGACCAGCCGTGCGGCCAACCGGCACGACAGCCGCAGGGTGGCGCCAATGTTGGATGCGGTGCCGCGTATCTGGGGCCGCCCGAGACGGCCGCGCTGCCGCCCGGATACATTGCACGCCGACCAGGCCTACGACCATCGCCGCTGCCGCCCGGAATGCCGCGCCCGCGGCATCGCGCCGCGCATTGCCCGGCGCAGCATCGACAGCCGCGAGCGTCTCGGCCGACACCGCTGGACCGTCGAACGCAGCCTGGCTTGCCTCGCTCAGTTTTGCCGCCCTGCCATCCGTCACGGGCGACGGGCCGATGCCCATCTCGCCTTCACCACACTCGCTTGCGCCATCTTCTGCCTCAGGCAGGTTAGGCAGTCTTGTCCCTGGCTCTTAGTCCGCTTGACTCCGTACCAGTGGACACCCCCCGTCGGAAAGCGGCCGAAACGCTTTGTCCGGGGGCATGCTGGCCACAAGCTTGAGGTAGTCCCAAGGCTTGTGGTGCTCAGCCGGTGACATGGCCTGGAACAGATAGGTTGGGTGCAGTTTTCGTCCGTCAACGCGTACTGAGCCAGGACCAAACGCATCATCATCAGTCGGCATGCGCTTCATTGCCTCAATAACGTCGACGCCGCTGGCCTTCGCCTGCGCGGCGCCGACCGCAGCGACTGCCTTCAGATAGTGCAGTACAACGGAGTAGCATTGGAACTGCACGCTGTTCGGGTAACGCCCATTCGGCATGTTCGGCAGCATCCGCCTGGTTACCGCCCGTGTTCGCTCATTGAGGTTCCAATAGGTGCTTTCGGTCAAGGTCAGCCCATCAGCAGCGGGGAGCCCAAGTGTGTGCACATCCGAGATGAGGCCGATGAGCGCCGCTAAGCGGATGCCTCGCCTTACAATGCCAAAGTCCTTCGCCTGCTTCACGCAGTTGATCATGTCTGTGCCGGCATTGCAGAGTGCGATCGCATCCGGCCGTTCGGAGGCTGCCGTCAGCAGGTAAGACGAGAAATCGGTTGTCTGCGGAAAAGGATAGGCAGTGCTGCCTACTACCTCGCCCCCGCCTGCTTTGACAATTTGAGTTAGGTCATGTTGCAGCGCATGTCCAAAGGCGTAGTCAGCCGTGATACAATACCAACGCTTTGTGCCAGCACGTACTAACGCTCCACCAGTCGACTGAGCATTTGCCCAGGAGTCTGTCGTCCAATGTACTGTGTTTGAGCTACATTTCGTGCCGGTCAGGTCAGAGATTGCTGCCCCACTGTTCAAGTGTGCTTTATTTTTTTCTCTAGTTAAAGCGCTCAAGGCCAGCGCGATAGCACTGTTATTGACATCAGTGATTGCGTCTACGCCGTCGCGGTCGAACCATTGCCTCGCAATGCTTAAGCCCACATCAGCCTTGTTTTGATGGTCGGCAACCAAAATTTCCACGTTGAGGCCAGCAGAGGTAGCGAAGTCTTTCACGGCTTGGCGCGCCGCTGTAACCGCTCCGGGTCCACTGATATCGCGGTACGCACCAGACATATCGGTAAGCACACCTACACGGATCGTGGGCGCCCCGCTGCCGGATTGCGCCTTGCTCCCCCCGGGCCGGTCCACGAGGCCGAGTCCCGTACCTAGTGCGACGCCGGCAAGCGTATTTCGCCTAGTCTGCAGCATTGTTGTGACCCTCTTCCTCCGCCAGTTTCGTTGATGCCAGTCGCAGCCTAGCCGACACGATCCTTGAGAGTTGACGGAAATGGCGCCGCACTGCGCCCGGATCGGCGGACAAGGCATTGTCTCACGTAACATACCAAAGGTCGCTTACTGCCCCACAGCCTGCATGTCGGCCGGGTGGTAATAGCCGTTCGTCCCGATTGACCTTTGGCGCCGTCATGAGCAACGAACTGCCCGATGCAGGTATATTCACCGAGCCCTTACCGACACTCAGGTATCGTCGACCCTTAAAGTTCCACTGCTGAGGGATCGATGAGGCCGGCACCATCGCTTCAATTCCGATGAGTATCCCGAAAACCAACGGAAGATGGAGGTTTAGCGAAAGTCGCTCAGCATCTTCTGCAGCACGAGCTCTAGCGAGGTGTCGGGTCTGGATTTGCGGGCGGCTCTAAGAGCCCGTCCGAGATGTTTATGAGCGTGCCAAGCGCCTTGCCATCAGCTT
>NZ_JCACHU010000096.1:0-3632 GCF_059504005.1 Belnapia sp.
GTAAAAACAGGCCAAGGATCACTGCGCCTGCTGCTTGAAACGGCGGACATGAGAGTGCAGTGATTCAAACGGATGGTGCAGGGAGCCTGGCCAGCTTGCCGAGGATGGTGTCGGCAGGCTTGGTCGAGGCGAACGGCTTGGAGGCCCTGTTGTGGTCACGGATGTAGCGGGCGATGGCGTCTTGCAGATCGGATACGGATTTGAAGACGCCGCGCCGGATGCGCCTGCGGGTAATGGTAGAGAAGAAGCCCTCGACGGCGTTGATCCAGGATGCGGAGGTTGGCGTGAAGTGGAAAACCCAGCGGGGGTGACCGGCCAGCCATTGCCGCACCTTCGGGTGTTTATGGGTACTATAGTTGTCGACGATGGCATGGATCACCTTGCCGACCGGGACCGCGCGTTCGACGGCATTGAGGAAGCGGACGAACTCCCTGTGGGTGTGCCGTGGCATGCAGCGGCCAACCACGGTGCCGTCGAGGGTGTTGAGGGCGGCGAACAGGGTTGTGGTGCCGTTGCGCCTGTAGTCGTGCGTCATGGTGCCGCACTTGCCGGGCTTCAGCGGCAAGCCCGGCTGAGTGCGATCGAGCGCCTGGATCTGGCTCTTCTCGTCGATCGACAGCACCACGGCATGGCAGGGCGAATCCATGTACAGGCCGACGATGTCCTCGACCTTGCTGGCGAAGGCGGGGTCGTTGGAGCGCTTGAAGGTACGCAGCCGGTGCGGCTGCAGGCGGTTGGCCTGCCAGATGCGCTGCACTGCGGTCAGGCTGATGCCGACCGTCTTGGCCATCGCCCGGCCAGTCCAATGGGTCACGGCGCCCGGCGGCTTGGAACAGGTCAGCGCCAGCACCTTGGCCACCGTCGTGGTGGCCAGCGGAGCCCGGCCGGGCAACCCCATTGAGCACCGCCTTCTTAGCTGCATCAGCATCAACTGGGCCGGTGTGCCGCTGCGCCGCTTCGACCTCGCCCAGCGCCTGATTGCTGGAACCACCACCGCAGCAGGTCTGACCGTGACCGCCCACCTCAAGCGCCGCGGCCATGAGCAGGGCGAGGCCGTCTCGGATGCAGACATGCAGCGCCTGCCCCTCACCAAGCATACCACCTGCCCACAATGGAGCTACACACTGTCGCCGCGACCCCAAACTGTCGCCGCGACCCCAAACCGAGCTCGTGGCAAATTAATTTCCTGCCTTGCCCTAGACTGTCTGAAACATGGTGTTTGCCGTGCCGCAGTCGGCCAATGGCCAGTAGGATCTTTTCAGGCGTGATACCATGATCGTTGGCCATGACATTGAACCCCTAGGGCACGGCAGGGATTTAATTCGCCGTGGCCTCGGTTTGCGGCCGTGGTGACAGTGTGTAGTTCCATTGTGGGCAGGTGGTATGCCTGGTGAGGAGCAGGCGCTGCATGTCTGCGTCGGAGACGGCCTCACCCTGCTCATTGCCGCCGCGCTTGAGGTGGGCGGTTACGGTCAGGCCCGCCGCGGTCGTGGTTCCGGCAATCAGAGACTGGGCAAGATCGAAGCTGCGCAGGGGCACACCGGCCCAGTTGATGCTGATGAAGCTGAATAGGCGGTGCTCAATGGGGTTCCACTTCGAGCAGCCGGTTGGATAATGACAAACCGTTACCTCGAGCCCGAAAGCATCACATAGCTGCTCCTGGATCTGCGCCTTCCAGACCCGAGAGCGGCAGCTGTTCGAGCCACCAGCGTCGGCCAGCACCAGCAGGCGGTCCGCATCGGGAAAGGCTCGCTGGCCATCCTGCCACCACCAGTCGCTGATCGCCTCGACCGCGAAGCGTGGTGTGTCGAAGCAGTCGCCGATCACGACGAAGCCACGGTTCGTTTTTGTCTCATAGATGCCGTAGGGAATGGCTTGGCCGACTGCATCCTGCGGCCAGTCGTGCACCAACACCGGATCGGCCTGTTGGCACCAGCTGCGCCCAGGGTTCTTGAAGTTACCGATCAGCTCCTTTTTTTTTCGAATCAACGCTGATGACCGGTGCACCCGCAGCCTCGAACCGTCGGCGCTCTTCAGCAATGTGCTCAAACTGCGCATTGCGTTCAGGCGCGCTGCGCGTCTCACCGCATCTGGTATTGGCCTTCGGCGAGTAGCCGAGCTCACGCAGCAGCCGGGCCACTGTTGGTCGGCTCGCCGGGTGGCCTGCAGCGCTTAGCGCTTCGCTGAGTTGTCGCAGCGAGCGGCGCTTGCCTTTGGTGCGCTTCCCCATGGGATCACCGGCTGTCTCAGGCTCCAGCAGGTTTTCCAGTGCCGTGGTGAGCCCAGCATCCTGCCTTTCACGTGCCGGGCGCCCGGCGCCTTGGCGTCGAATGCGCTCCGGTGTACGGTCCGCCAGGCCAGAGGCCAGTTCGCGCTGGCCACGCGCGATGGTGTGCCGGTCCAGCCCCGTGATCTCGGCAAGCCGTTGCACTCCGCCGTGACCTTGGCGGGTGGCCTCAACGGCGGCAAACCAGCGACGCTGCTGCTCATCCAGGCGGCTGATCAGCAGGTTGATCTGCCGATGCAGCAGCTGATCGGGATGGGGCTGGCGTGAGCGACAGGCAGCGCAGCCGCACTGATGTAGAACAGAGGCAGCCATGATCACCTCCGCGCCAAGGTCGTGGGACGCGATGCCGATTCTACCGCACCTGCCCGGTAAACCTGGGAAAATTATTGCGTGCCGTGCCCTAGGGCGTGTCTGCAAAGGGCTGACGTTTCGGGTTCGTGATGCCATATAGGTTGAGTGAAACGAGGTGATTTGACCGACGCGCAGTGGCGGCGATTGGAGCCGCACCTGCCGCCGGAGAAGCCCTGGACGGGGCATCCGAACGCGCCGCATCGGCGCATTATCAATGGTATTCTGTGGGTTCTGCGCACCGGTGCGCCCTGGCGCGACCTGCCGGCGCGCTATGGGTTGGGTGGGACGGTCTCGAGCCGCTTCTACCGTTGGCGCGCCTCGGGCGTGTGGGACCGCATCCTGGCGGCGCTGCAGGCCGAGGCGGAGGCGGCAGGCCAGATCGACTGGGACCTGCACTTCGTGGACGCAACCGTGATCCGCGCTCATCGGCACGCCGCCGGCGCTCGCCGAGACGGCGCCGTCGGGGGATTTGGAGCACTGCTCCAAATGCGCAGGCCCGAGAGGCGCTGGGCCGCAGTCAGGGCGGGTTCTCGACCAAGCTGCACCTGCGGGCCGAGGGCAACGGCCGGCCGATCACGGCGGTGCTGACCGGCGGCGAGCGGCACGAGCAGGTCGCGCTTGAGGGGTTGCTGGATCAGGGGGCGATCCGCCGCCCTGGCGGGGGCCGGCCTCGTCTGCGGCCACGGTGCGCCGCCGGCGACAAGGGCTACAGCAGCTCGACTGCGCGCAGTCGACTGCGTCGGCGTCACATCCGGGCCGTGATCCCGAGCAAGAGCAACCAGCGCCGGCAGCCCCACTTCGACCGTACCGCGTACCGCCGTCGCAATCTGGTCGAGCGCCTGATCAACCGCCTCAAGCAGTTCCGCCGCATCGCCACACGCTACGAGAAGCGCGCGGCCAACTACCTCGGCGTGGTTCACATCGGCATGCTTCTACTATGGAGGCTGTTGCTGAATCACGGACCGCAATGATGTTGGCAAGCGGGAGCGGTGTG
>NZ_JCACHU010000097.1:0-114661 GCF_059504005.1 Belnapia sp.
GAACAGATTCGCCGATATCAGGCCCGTTGGGAATCCGACAGGCTGCTAGAGCGGGTTCCGTGAGCCTATGCGAACGGAAACCGCTCTGGCGCGCCGGGATCACGCGGCGCGCTGCGCCACCGCCGGCGGCGCCGGCCCGCCCGCCATCCAGTCCAGCAGCTCGACGGTATGCACCACCGGCATCCGGTCCCCGGCGAGCTGGGTCAGGCAGCCGATATTTCCCGCCGCGATCAGGTCCGCCCCCGTCCGGTCCAGATTGCCGAGCTTGCGGTCGCGGAGCTGCGCCGCGATCTCCGGCTGCAGGAGGTTGTAGGTGCCCGCGCTGCCGCAGCAGATATGCGGCTCGGCAGGCTCCTTCACCGTGAAGCCCGCCCGTGCCAGCAGCTGCTTGGGCGCCGCCGTCACCCGCTGCCCATGCTGCAGCGAGCAGGCCGCGTGATAGGCGACCGTCAGCCCCGGCGGCTCCCGGCTTGGCAGGTAGCCGAATTTCACCAGCGCCTCGGAGACATCCATGGCCAGCGCGGCGACCTCCGCCGCCCGCTCCGCCTCCGGCTCCTCCCGGAACATGAAGCCGTAGTCCTTCACCGTTGTCCCGCAGCCGGAGGTGTTGATAACGATGCCGTCCAGCCCCTCGCCGTCGATCTCCCGGCCCCAGGCGGCGATGTTGGCCCGCACCAGCCGCATCGCCGGGTCGTGCTGGCCCATATGGTGGTCGAGCGCCCCACAGCAGCCCTGCTCCCGGGTGATGACCACCTCGACCCCCATCCGGGTCAGCAGGCGGATCGTCGCCTCGTTGATGGACGGGGCGAGCACCTGCTGCGCGCAGCCGGTCAGCAGCGCGACGCGCCCGCGCCGCTCGCCGACCGCGCGATGCACCTGCGGTGCCTGCATCGGGCTCGGCGGCGGCAGCGCGCCGGGCGCCAGCCGCAGCATCGCCCGTAGCCGCTGCGCCAGCACGTGCCGCCCCGGGATCAGCCCGGCGACGCCCCGCCCCAGCCGCGCCCCGGTCAGCGCCGCCCGGAACCGCTTCGGATAAGGCAGCACCCCGCTGAGCACCCGCCGCAGCGCCCGCTCGTGCCAGGGCCGGTCATAGGTCTCCTCGATGTAGCGCCGCGCATGGTCGACGAGGTGCATGTAGTGCACGCCGGACGGGCAGGTCGTCATGCAGGACAGGCAGGAGAGGCAGCGGTCGACATGCCGCACCACCTCCTCCGTCGCGGGCTTGCCGCCCTCCAGCATGTCCTTGATCAGGTAGATGCGCCCGCGCGGGCTGTCGAGCTCGTCGCCCAGCAGCAGGAAGGTCGGGCAGGTGGCGGTGCAGAAGCCGCAATGGACGCAGGTGCGGAGGATGCCGTTGCTTTCGCGGGTATCCGGGTCCCGCAATTGCTCCGTCGAGAAATGGGTTTGCATCGCCCGAATATAGGCTGCCGCCGGCCCGGGCGAATAGGGCGCCGGGCGCCGGGGCGCCGCCTGTCGCGGCATCGTATGCGGCGCGGCGGCCGAACCGCCGCGCCAGCGTCAACCCGGGCCGGGCCGGGCGAGCGCCTTCCGGAACACCACCTTGTCCTCGCCGGCCCGGAAGAAGTCGCGGATCAGCGCCTCCCGCTCATAGCCCTGGCTGCGGTAGAAGGCGCGGGTGCCCTCGAAATCCAGCAGGCCCGAGGTCTCGACGAGGAGCAGCCGCCCGCCCTGCGCCGCCACCGCCCGCTCCACCGCCGCGACCAGCGCCGTCCCGAGCCCGGCCCGCTGCCGGTCGGGATGGACCGCGATCAGCAGCATGTTCCAGGTCCCCTCCGTCATGCGCTCCGGCGCGGCATAGGCGACCGTCGCCCCCGCGAGCGCGGTCAGCCAGACCTCGCCGGCCGCGCCGCGGAGATGCGCATCGAGCATGCCGGCCAGCATCTCAGGCGGGAAGAGCCCGGTCGCGGCGATCATCGATTCCAGCGCGGGGAGGTCGTCCCGCCTCACCGGCCGGATCGCAGCGGCGCCTGCAGTGTCGGTCGTCGTCGCCATCGGCCTCGCCTCGTCCCCGGGGATCGAGGCGCTTCGCCCCGCCGGGCGCTGAGGTTACGCGGGCGCCATCGCCCGGCCGGCCTATCGCTGTCCCGGCCGCCCCCTGGCCTCGGTCACCCCGTCGCGGATCAGCAGCTGCATCGCCTGCGCCAGGCAGTCGTTGAGCTTGTCCGTCGCCGCCACCCGCTCATGCCGCCCGGCCCGCTCGACATCGACGATGTCGGCCTCCGCCCAGGCCTGCATTAGGTCCCACCGCCGCAGCACCGGCACGCCATGCGCCGCCGCTGTCAGCCGGAGCGCATCCCGGTAGGCATCGACATTGGCATTGGCGCGGAGGAAGCGGGAGAATTGCTGGTCCATCAGCACCGCATCCGCCCCCGCCGCAACGATCTGGCCGAGGCCCTCGTTCAGCTCCGTGACCATCTCGTCGAGGTCGAGGCCGCGGATCGCCTCGGTCGCCCCGGTCTGCCACAGCACCAGGTTGAAGGGCACCCGCGCCAGCTCGGCCGCGATGACCGCCGCCGACTCCGCCGTGGTGATGCCGCGCCCGCCCCGCGTCACCATCTCGAGCTGCAGCCGCGGCACCCGGGCGCGGATCAGCGCCTCCAGCCGCGCCGGCCAGGCGGCTTCCGGCCCGCTCGTCCCCGGCCCCAGCACCGAGGCGCTGCCGACGACAAGGATCCGGAGGGTCCCCTCGCCCGCCGCCCGCGCCGTCGCCGGCAGCGCCGCATTGGCGGAGAGCAGTTCCGGCGGCGCGTCGCAGGCCATGCCGCCGGCCCTCGCCGCAGGCGGGGCCAGCAGCAGGCCAAGCAGCAGCAGGACGCGGCCGGCGCTGAGGGTCATGATGCTTTCGTAGAAGAGCCAGCCGGCGCCCGCAAGTCGACAGGCGCCGGATTCGTTGCATGATGCGGCATTTCGCCCCGCTCCCGCATCCGGTACCAGGCGCCGACCACCCCGATCGAGACCAGCGCCGCCAGCCCCGCCAGGTTCACCGCCGCCTGCATCGCCCAGCCATCGTCCTGCTCGAGCGCCAGCCGCCCGAGGAAGGCAAGGAAGATCCCGGCGCAGAAGACCGGCAGCCCGTGCTGGCCCATCAGCACGAAGGGCGCCGCCAGCCGGCCCCGCAGCCAGTGCGCCCCGCGCGGCACCGCATGCCCGACCAGATAGGCAAGCGCCAGGATGGAGAGCAGCCGGAAGGGGTGCAGCCCCGTCTTGTCGATGGTCGTCAGCAGGTCGGCCAGCGGCTGCGGCAGCGCCGCCAGCCAGAGCTGCCCGTAATCCCCGAGCAGCACCACGCCGAGCCCGAGCACCAGCACCACGACGGCCGCCGCGATCAGCAGCGGGTGGAAGGGCACCGCCGGCGCCGGCCCCCGCCGCCGCGGCGCATAGCCGAGCAGCGCGCCGGTGACGAACAGCACCTGCCAGGCCAGCGGGTTGAAGAACCATCCGCCTCCCGTCCAGTTCGGCAGGTTGATGTCGAGCAGCCGCACTCCGACATAGCCGGCGGCCGAGAGCCCCATCAGCAGCCAGGGCCGGCGCAGCAGCGGCAGCACCGGCACCAGCAGCAGCAGCAGCACGATGTAGAGCGGCAGGATGTCGAGGAAGGCCGGCTGGAACCGCAGCAGCAGGGCCTGGAGCAGGGCGAGGTAGGGCTGCTCACCGAACACGTCGAGATGCATCTCGTCCAGATAGGCCGTGCTCTCGAGCGCCGCGGCGGAATAGCCGACCTGGGCGGTGAAGACGACGAAGAGGAAGATATGCGCCACATAGAGCGTGCCGACGCGCCTGAGCAGCGCCGCCGCCGCGAAGGGCCAGCCCCGCCGGTCGAGCGTCGCGCCATAGGCGAGCCCTGCGGCATAGCCGGCGAGCAGCACGAAGGCCTCGGTTGCGTCGCAGAGGGCGGCGTTGCGGAGCGTGAGCTCGCCGAGCCGGTTGCCCGGGATGTGGTCGATGAGGATGAACCAGAGGGCGATGCCCCGGAAGACATCGGCCCGAAGGTCGCGGACCGGCTTGCCCGCTACCGGCTGCATGCCCCGGATCAGCCCCCGCATCGTCACCTCCGGGCGGAGACATGGCTGCCTTGCGTCCGCTGCGCAAGCCGCAGCGTTTCGGGGCTGGCGCGCCGCCCCCGCTTGGGGCAGCCTGGGGCCATGCGTGCCGTCCTTCCCGCCTTCCTGCTCGGCCTGGCGCTCCTGTTCCCCGCGCCGCTCCGGGCGGAGGAATCCTGCCCCAAGGCCCCGGCCCAGCGCCTGTCCCTGCCCGTCACCCGCGCCACCCTGTCGCGGGGCGGGCCGGTGACGGTGATCGCCTTCGGCTCCTCCTCCACGGAGGGCGCCGGCGCCACCGGCCCGGACCGGACCTACCCCGCCCTGCTCGAGGCCGGCCTGCACGCCGCCCTGCCCGAGGCCCGCCTCACCGTGCTGAACCGCGGCCGCGGCGGCGAGGACGTGACCGAGATGATGGCGCGGATGGAGCGGGACGTGATCGAGGCCCGCCCGACCCTCGTCATCTGGCAGGCCGGCGCCAATGCGGTGTTGCGCGGCCTGGCCCCTGAGGCCTTCGCCGCCCTGCTGGAAGACGGCATCGGGCGCCTCCGCGGCCTCGGCGCCGATGTCGTGCTGATGGACAGCCAGCGCGCCCCCCGAATCCTGAGCGCCCCGAATTTCGCGCTGTTCGACCGGGCGATCCGCGACACCGCCGCGCGGCTGCAGGTCCCGCTCTTCTCCCGCGCCGCGCTGATGGAGGCCTGGGCCGCCGCCGGCACGCCGGCCAGCGAAATGATCGGCCCGGACGGGCTGCACCACAACGACCACGGCTATGCCTGCCTGGCCCAGGCCCTCACCCACGCCATGGTCGACGCCGCCGGCCCGCGCCGCATCGCCGGACGCTGAGGCCGGGCTTCCTTGCCCCGGCCTGCCGGCGGGGTTATAGGAATATTTTCAAATCCCGGCCCGCATCCGGGACCCTGGGCCCGGGCCGGCCCCTCCCTAAAACCCTCAATTCCTCAATGGCCGCCCCGAAGGCGAGGCGGTTCAACCGCTTGGCTCCGCTCGGCTTCAAGCGTTGAGGCAGTCGCAGCCGGGCAACCTGGCTCAGCTCAGAGATACCACTGCCCGGTCGCCGCATGATGCGCCTCGACCTGCGCCGCCAGCGCGTGCCAGTCGGTGGCGGCCTGGCCCGGCGCGGGCACCCGGTCCGCATGCGAGTGCCCGGTGGCGGCATGGTTCGCCTCCACCTGCTTCGCCAGCGCGTTCCAGTCGACCGGCGCGGGCGCGGGCGCGGGCGGCGTCACCGGGTCGGCGAACCACTTGCCCGTCGCCGCGTGGTTCGCCTCAACCTGCTTCGCCAGCGCGTTCCAGTCGACCGGCTTCGGCGCCGGCGTCACCGCCTCGAAGGCGTCGAGCGCGATGGCAGCCACCTGCCGCCCCATCGCCTGCCCCGCCTGGTCGTCGAAGGCGAAATGGATGCCGCCGTAGATGCGGCTCATCCCCGCCTCCTTCGCCGCATCCTCGAAGCCGTCGAAATGCCGCGTCACCCCCGGCATGCCCGGCGAGGTGGTGTCGAAGGGCACGTCTTGGCCGTAGACGGAGCCGAGCACCGCCGCCGCCGCCGCGCTGAAGGTCGAATGGCCGGAGACGTAGGAGGGGAAGGCCGGCGTCGGCAGCAGCGGCAGCCAGTCGGGCTGGCCCTCGGTCGCGCGGATCGCCGTCACCGGCCGCCAGAACTCGTAGTCGAATTTAGCGTCCCAGGCCGCGATCCCCGCATCGGCCAGCGCGACGTTCAGCTTGGCAAGCATCAGCGCATCCGCCGCCAGCCCTTCGCCGCGCTGCTCGGCGATCTGGTCGGCGATGACGTTCCAGTGTCCGGGCGGCGTGTAGGTGCCCGCGCCATCCGCCCAGAATTTGGCGATCTCGGTCTGCTCCGCCGTGCGCAAAGTGCTGTTCGCCGCGCCCAGCGCCTCCACCTGCTGCAGCGCCTGCCGGTAGGCCGCGCTGTCGAGGGCGGGCGGCGGCGGCGGCCGTACCTGGTCCGGGCTCGTCATGGCAAAGGGCTGAAGCGTCGCCCATTGCGGGTTGATCGCCGGGAGGTAGAGGTTCGGCGTCGGCTGCCAGACGCCCGGCGCATCGCTCCGCTCCGGCAGCGTCACCGCCTTGTCCCAGCCGTCATTCGCATAATGCGCCGCGACGCTTGCCCCGACCGCGTGGCCGAAGTCGAGGCTGGCGGCGTTGCAGGCATCCTTCGAGAGTGCGGCGAGATCGGCCTGGAAGCTGGCCTTCAGTGTGGGGAAGAGCGCCTCCAGCGCCGCCTCGGCCGCGGCTGCGGCGGCGACGGAGGCATCCGCATGCGCCGGCGCGGCGGCGGTCGGCAGGAAGGTCGTGCCGTGCTGGACGGCGGCGACGGCGTCATAGACGGCGATGCTCTCGATCGCCAGCACGCGCGAGGCTTCGGGCGGCGTGATGCCCGCGCTGCGGATGGCCTCGAGGGTAATCCTGTTCCATTGAAGGGCGGCGTCGTCCTGCACTCTGCGTAATCCTTAGGACCCGTTGCCCCGGCGGGGCGCAACCTGCACCGGGGCGCGGCGGCGGGGAATGCGCGCCGCGCTCAAGATCCCGCAAGGACACGTCCCTATGCGGTGTACATCCGCCCTGGGTTGAGGATACCCTTCGGATCCATCACCGCGCGGATGCGCCCGCGGATGCCGGCGAGCACCGGCCCCTCCTCCGGCAGCACCGGCAGGGCGGCGCGCAGCGGCTCCGGCGCGCGGAACAGGGTGAAGCTGCCGCCCGCCTCCCGCGCCGCCGCCATCACCCGCTGGTGCGATCCGGCCGTCGCCGGCCCCGCCAGCCAGACCAGCCCGCCGCCCCAGTCGAGCAGCGCCCGCGGCAGCCCCGCCGCCGCGACCACGCCCGGCCCCGCGGTCGGCTGGACGGAGACGCGCCAGACGGCATCCTCCGGCGTGGCGCCCAGCGGCTCCGCCTCGCGGATGCCGCGCCAGAGCTCGCGGCTCTCCGCATCCTCGATCACCACGGCATCCCCGAAGCGCGCCAGCGCCTCGCGCAGCCGGCCGAGCCGGTAGGCGACGGACTCGGCGAATTCCTCGATGCGGAGGAGGGCCCGCGGCGCCTCGCCCGGCAGCAGCGCCGCGCCGCTCACCCCATAGGGGCTGCCGAGCCCGGCCGAGAGCACCCGCACCCCCGTCGCCAGGTCCGGCACGGTGACGGCGAGCGTGCCGCTGCGCTCGGCGGCCGGCAGCACCTTCAGCGTCACCTCGGTGATGACGCCGAGCGTGCCATGCGCCCCGGTCAGCAGCTTGCAGAGATCGAGGCCGGTGACGTTCTTCAGCACCCGCCCGCCGCTGCGGAAGACCTCGCCGAGCCCGTTCACCGCGCGGATGCCCATGACATGGTCCCGCATGGCGCCCGCGGTGATGCGGCGCGGGCCGGACAGGTTGGTGGCGACGAGGCCGCCGAGCGTCGGCGGCTCGCTCCCGCCGAAGATGGCGAAGAGCATGGGCGGCTCGGCGATCACCTGCTGCCCGCGCTCGGCCAGCGCCGCCTCGATCTCCGGCAGCGGCGTGCCCGCCCAGGCCGAGAGGATCAGCTCCTGCGGCCGGTAGAGGGTGATGCCGGAGAGGTTGCGCAGCGAGAGGGTGCGCGCCGCCTGCACCGGCCGCAGCAGGGCACGCTTGGTGCCGCGTCCCTCGATCGCCAGCGGCTCGCCCGCGCCGGCCGCCGCGGCGACCGCGGCGGAGACCCCCGCCTCGTCGGCGGGCGCGATGAGCGAGGTCATGCCGCCTGCCGCAGCACCGGGTTGTCCGCCAGCGGGAAGACCTTGGCCGGGTTCAGCAGCCATTGCGGATCGAAGGCGGCCTTCAGCGCCCGCATCTGCTGCAGCTCGAAGGGCGTGAACTGCACCGGCATCAGGTCCCGCTTCTCAACGCCGACGCCATGCTCGCCGGTGAGGCAGCCGCCGACCTCGACGCAGAGGGTCAGGATGTCGGCGCCGAATTGCTCGGCATCGTGGAAGCTCTTCGGGTCGTTGGCGTCGAACATGATGAGCGGGTGGAGGTTGCCGTCGCCCGCATGGAAGATGTTCGCCACCTGCAAGCCGTAGCTCGCCGACATCTCGCCGATGCGCTTCAGCACGAAGGGCAGCTGTCCCGTCGGGATGGTGCCGTCCATGCAGAGATAGTCGGGCGAGATGCGCCCGACCGCACCGAAGGCCCCCTTCCGCCCCTTCCAGATGGCGAGCGACTGCTCCGCCGTCTCGGCGACCTTGAGGCTGATCGGGTCGAACCGCTCGCAGATCTCCTTCAGCCGGCCGAGCAGCATGTCCTGCTCCTCCGTGCTGCCCTCGACCTCGATGATGAGCATCGCCTCCGCATCGAGCGGGTAGCCAGCGTTGGCGAAGGCCTCGCAGGCATGGATCGCCGGCCGGTCCATGAATTCGAGCGCGACGGGGATGATGCCGGAGGCGATGATCGCATCCACCGCCTGGCCGGCGACCTCGTTGGCGCGGAAGGCGGCGAGCATGGCGCGCTGCCCCTCGGCGGCATGGAGGATGCGCACCGTCACCTCGGTGATGACGGCAAGCTGACCCTCGGAGCCGGTGAGCAGGCCGAGCCAGTCATAGCCCGCCGCATCGAGGTGCCGGCCACCCACCTCGAAGACCTCGCCCTCGATGGTGACGCCCTTGAGGCCAAGCAGGTTGTTGGCGGTGACGCCATACTTCAGGCAATGCGCCCCGCCCGAGTTCATGTTGACGTTGCCGCCGATCATGCAGGCGAGCTGCGAGGAGGGGTCGGGCGCGTAGAAGAAGCCGTCGGCCGCCACATGGTTGGTGATGCCGAGATTGGTGACGCCCGCCTCCACCACGGCGAGGCGGTTGGCGTAGTCCACCTCAAGGATCCGGTTCATCCGCATCAGCCCGAGCACCACGGAATCGGCCAGCGGCAGCGCCCCGCCGGAGAGGCTCGTCCCCGCCCCGCGCGGCACGACGCGGACGCCGTTGCGGTGGCAGAAGGCGAGGATCGCCGCGACTTCCTCCGTCGTCCGCGGCAGGGCGACGGCAAGCGGCGGCTGGCGATAGGCGGAGAGGCCGTCCGTCTCGTAGGGCTTGACGCGGGCCGGCTCGATGATGATGCCATCGCCGGGCAGAACGGCCTGGAGGCCGGCCAGGATCTCGTCGCGGCGGGCCATGACGTCGGGCTTGGGGGCGGGCAGTTCGATCATGGCGCGGGCTCCTCCTGAGGCTGCAAAATGGGCGGCGGGGTGGCATCGGGCAAGCGCCGGGCTTGCTCCGGCGGGGGCGCAGCGTCACTCTCCGCCGCCTTTTCCTTCCGGGAGCCACCCTTGCCCCTCCGCCGCGTCCTGTTGCTGGCCCTCGGCCTGATCGCCCTTGCCCCTGCCGCCTTCGCCCAGCTCCGCGAGGGCCGCTATGCCGTCGAGGGACAGAACCCCGACGGCACCCCCTATGACGGCGAGTTCGAGCTGCGGGAGGGGCCGAACGGCGCCTGGCTCGCCCGCTGGCTGGTCGGCAATGCGCAGATCATCGGCCTCGGCCTGATCCAGAGCGGGATGCTGGCCATCTCCTTCGTGGTGGACAACCGGCCCGGGGTTGCGATCTACGGCGTAGAGCCGGATGGCAGCCTGCGCGGCACCTGGACCACCGGCGGCGGGCTCGGAACGGAGACACTGAAGCCGCAATGACGCAGAAAAACCCGCCGCGGCGAGGCCTGCGGCGGGTCCGAACCCTTTGACGAACGGCCTGCGGCCGGTGCTTAGCCCTGGCGGGCCTTGAGGCGCGGGTTCTTCTTGTTCAGCACGTAGAGGCGGCCGCGGCGGCGCACCACCACGCAGTTCTTGTCGCGCGTCTTGGCGGTCTTGAGGCTGTTGCGGATCTTCATGACGCGGACTCACTGGCAAGGCGAAGGGGTTGCGGCGAGGGCTCGCGCCACCGCCGGGGAGGGCGCGGGATAAGCGAAGCCCCTGCCCGAGTCAATCGCGACCGCCCCCCTGGCGCAGGAAGCCGTCCCGCGTCTGCGGCAGCTTGCGGCCGAGGATCCCCTCCGCCACCTGGGTCCGCAGCACCTGCGCGGTGCCGCCGGCGATGGCGAACATCCGCGCATCCCGCACCATCCGCTCCAGCGGGTTCTCCCGGCTGTAGCCAGCCGCGCCCCAGAGCTGGAGGGCATTGTTGGTGACCTCGATGGCGGTATCGGCCGCCAGCACCTTGGCCTGGGCGGCGGCCAGCCGATCGGGGAAGCCTGCCGGCCCGGCGCTGCGCGCGGCGCGCCAGACCAGGGCGCGGGCGGCCTCCAGCCTGATCGACATGTCGGCCAGCATCCAGCCGACGCCCTGGAACTCGGCGATCGGCCGGCCGAACTGGTGCCGCTGCCCGGCATAGTCCAGCGCCTCGCGATAGGCCCCGGCGGCGATGCCAAGCGCGACCGTCGCCGCGCCGACGCGCTGGCCGTTATAGGCATCCATCAGCCGGCCGAAGCCGCGGGCGAAGCCGCCCGGCGGATGCAGCACCATCGCATCCGGCACGACCAGCCCCTCGAAGCGGATCTCCGCCTCCGGCATGCCCTTCAGCCCCATCGAAGGGATGCGGCGATGGATGACGAGGCCGGGCGGGTCCCGCTCCCCCTCCCGCACCACGAGGAACCCGCCGATGCCGAGGTCCCGCCCCTCCTCGAAGGCGCGGGCGAAGATGAGGTGCAGGCGGGAGATGCCGCCGCCGGTGATCCAGTGCTTCACCCCATCGATCACCCAGCCGTCGCCGCGGCGGACGGCGCGCGTCGTCATCTCGGTGGCGGCGGAGCCGGCCTCGGGCTCGGTGATGCAGATGGCCGGCTTGTCGCCCCCGAGCACCAGCCCGGCGGCGAGGCGGCGCTGCTCCGGGCTGCCATAGGCCATGACGGCGCCCAACGCGCCCATGTTGCTCTCGACCGCGATTCGGCCGCAGACGGCGCAGGCGGCCGAAAGCTCCTCGATCACCAGCACTGCATCGAAGTAGGAAAGGCCCGGCCCGCCCCATTCGCGCGGAATGGTCAGGCCCATCAGCCCGGCCTCCTGCATGCGGCGGACCATGGGCCAGGGGTATTGTTCCGTACGGTCGGTGGTGGCGGCCTGGGCGGCGGCCTCCTGCGCCACCTCCTGCGCCCGGTCGCGCAGGCGCACCTGTTCCGCGGTCAGCCCGTCCATGTCGTTCGTTCCCATCCCTTGCCGACAGGGTTAGGACGCTTGCAGCGCCGCCGCAATGGCCGGGGCGAGGCCGCGGAACTCCGCCGCGCGCGGGCTGCGCGGGCGCCAGGCCAGCGCCAGGCTGCGGCTCGGCGGTGCGCCGCCCTCCTGCTCCAGCAGGCGGATCTCGACCGCGGCGCCGGCCAGCACGCCGCCCTCGAGGGCAAGCTGCGGCAGCAGGGTCACGCCGAGGCCGCCGGCGACCATCTGCACGAGGGTATGGAGCGAGGTGGCGGCGACTCCGTCCTCGGCTGGCAGCACGCCGCGCGGCAGGCCGCAGGCATCGAGTGCATGGTTGCGAAGGCAATGCCCATCCTCCAGCAGGAGCAGCCGCTCCGCGCCGAGGGCGGCGACCGGCACCCGCTGCTTCGCCGCGAGCCGATGGCCGGCGGGCAGCGCGGCGAGGAAGGGGTCGGCCGCGATCGGCAGCGTCTCCATCTCGCCGCAGGCGCAGGGGAGCGCGAGCAGCAGCAGGTCAAGCCGCCCGGCTTCGAGCTGGGCCACCAGGCGGTCCGTCTGATCCTCCCGCAGCCAGAGGCGGAGGCGGGGAAAGGCCTGGCGCAAGGCCGGCATCAACCGCGGCAGCAGGAAGGGGCCGATGGTCGGGATGACGCCGAAGCGCAGCGGGCCGGAGAGCGGGTCCCGCGCTGCGGCCACCGTCTCCGCCACCGCCTCCAGCGCCGAGAGGGCGGTGCGGGCGCGGCCGACCACTTCCAGCCCGAGCGGGGTGAAGACCGGGCGCTTGGCGGAGCCGCGCTCCAGCAGATGGGCATCGAGCTGCCGCTCGAGCGCGATGATGCCGGCCGAGAGGGTCGATTGCGTCACCGCGCAGAAGGTTGCTGCCCTGCCGAAATGGCCATGGTCGGCGAGGGCAAGCAGGTAGCGGAGCTGCTGGGGGCTGGGGAGGGACAGCATGGGCAAGAGATGGTCGATTCGATCGACTACGTCAATCGAAATTCCAAAAACTATTCATTGGACCGAAATGCTGCGCTGCGTCATAAGCGGGACCGTGCCTGAAGGCGCCACCCATTCGGCTCCGTTTATGGCGCTGGCCACATTCCTAGGGGATTTCCTGCATGCTGACCGTCGGCGACAAGTTTCCGTCCTTCGCCCTGACCGCCGTGAAGGCCGGCCCCGAGGGCCTTGGCGGCCCCGGCAAGTCCTTCACCGAGATCAACTCCCAGACCGATGCCGGCAAGTGGAAGATCGTCTTCTTCTGGCCGAAGGACTTCACCTTCATCTGCCCGACCGAGATCGCGGCCTTCGGCAAGCTGGCCGGCGAGTTCGCCGACCGTGACGCCGTCCTCTACGGCGTCTCGACCGACAGCGAGTTCGTCCACCTGAACTGGCGCGTCTACAACGAGGACATCAAGAACCTCGAGATCCCGATGCTGGCCGACGTCAAGCGCGAGCTCTCCGAGGCGCTCGGCATCCTCCACAAGGAGGAGGGCGTGGCGCTGCGCGCGACCTTCATCGTCGACCCCGACGGCACCATCCAGTGGGCCTCGGTGAACGGCCTCAATGTCGGCCGCAACCCGCAGGAAGTGCTGCGCGTGCTCGACGCGCTGCAGACCGACGAGCTCTGCCCCTGCAACTGGACCAAGGGCCAGGAGGCCCTCGACGCTCAGAAGCTGTTCAACAAGGCGGCTTGATCCGGCCGAGGGGGGCAAGGCCCCCCTCGCCTACCCTTTCCTGCCAAGGAAAGGGTGCGCCGAACGGACCGGCCGCGGTCCGCTCCACCCACCCCCAAAAATCGATCCGGAAGGAGCCAAGCCATGTCGCTGGAAGCCCTGCGCAACCGCCTGCCTGACTACGCCAAGGACCAGAAGCTCAACCTCGGCAGCCTCTCGACCGAGCCGGTGCTGACCGAGCAGCAGCGCGCCGGCACCTTCGTCGTCTCGGCGCTTGCCTCCCGCAACCCTGACGTGATCCGCGACATCCTCGCCGAGTTCGGCCCGAAGCTGAGCGCCGAGGCGCTGACCGCCGCCAAGGCCGCGGCCTCGATCATGGGGATGAACAACATCTACTACCGCTTCACCCACCTGGTCGTCGGCGACTACAACACCATGCCGGCTCGGCTGCGGATGAACGTTATGGCGAAGCCGGGCGTGGAGAAGGTGGATTTCGAGCTCTGGTCGCTCGCCGTCTCCGCCATCAACGGCTGCGGCATGTGCATGGAGGCGCATGAGAAGACGCTGCTGCAGCACGGCGTCTCGAAGGAGACCATCCAGTCCGCCGTCCGCATCGCCGCCGTGGTGCATGCGACCGCCGCGACCCTCGATGGCGAGGCCGCGCTGGCGGCCTGATTCACCAGGGCTTAACGCGGCTGATCCATCCTCGGGCATGAACCGAGGATGGGGAGCGCCCTGATTGATGCCCGACGGCGCCGAGCCCATCACCCCTGCCGATTCCCGCCGGGCGATGGATCGGGAGCTCTTCCTGACCTTCGCCCTCGCCGCGGCCGAGCTGCTGGTGGAGGTGACGCCCGAGGGCCGCGTCGCCTTCGCCGCCGGCGCCTTCCAGAGCCGGCTCGGCCAGCCTCCCGAGGCCTGGCTCGGCCGCCCGGTGCGGGAGCTGGTGGCCCTCGCTGACCGCGCTGCCTTCGATACCGGTTTCAGCCTGCTCCTCGGCCGGGACCGGATGGCGCCGACGGCCTTCCGCCTGAACGATGCCGCGGGCACCCGGGTCTCCATCGGCGGGCTGCGCCGGCCCCGGCACGAGAGCCGCAACATCTGCCTCACCATCGCCGCCGCCCCGCAGGGGGCCGCGCGGCCGGCGCTGGCCGACGCCGCGGAAGTCCGCCGCAGCCTGGAGACGGATGGCGGGACGGGCAGCCTCGGCCTGATCGAGATCGAGGCGGCAAGGCCCGAAGCCGCCGCCATGATCGACGAGCACCTGACGGAAGCCCTGCCGGCCAGCACCCTGGCCACGGCGCTGAGCCAGGGGCGCTATGGCGTCATCGGGCAGGGGCTGGAGGTCGGCGCGCTCGGGCGGAAGCTGGAGGGCCTGCTCCAGGAGGCCGGGCATGCGGCCTCGGTCAACGCGGCCAGCCTGCCGCTCGAAGCGCCTGGGCTGACGCCGATGCAGGCGACCCGGGCGCTGCGCTACGCCCTCTCCACCTTCGGCCGCGGCGGCGTGGCAGCGGTGTCGGAGGCGGGGTTCGACCATGAGCTGAACGGCTTCGTCACCCATGCCTATGCGCGTGCCGCGGGACTGCGCCGGGCGATCGCCGAAAGCCGCTTCCGCCTCGCTTTCCAGCCCATCGTCGCCCTCTCCACCGGCGAGGCGCATCACCACGAGGCGCTGATCCGGCCGTAGCCGGGCGGCGAGGCGCCGCAGGACCCGCAGCAATTCGTCCTGCTGGCGGAGGCGCTCGGGCTGTCGGCGGAGCTCGACTGGGCGGTGCTGCGAAGCGTCGGCGCCCTACGCGCCCGCGGCCTGCCGCTCTGCATCGACGATTTCGGCTCGGGCGCGGCGAGCTTCCGCTACCTGCGCCTGCTGCGCGTCGACTACGTGAAGATCGACGGCGCCTATGGCCGGCACGCGCGGCGCAGCGACAAGGACCGGGCCATCATCGCCGCCATGGTGGACCTGGCGCATGGGCTCGGCGCCGCCGTGGTCGCCGAGCAGATCGAGACGGAAGCGAATGCGGCGGTGATGCGCGAGCTCGGGGTGGAGCTGGGCCAGGGCTGGCATTTCGGCCGGCCCGGGCCCCTGCCGGGGCGCGGCTGAGGCGGCCTCAGGCGACGCGGTGCGGCGGCTCGGTGCCCTTCAGCAGCACGGCGTCGAGGTTCTCGAGCGCGCGGTTGCCCATGGCGTCCCGCACCTCGATCGTGGCGCTGCCGAGATGCGGCAGCAGGGCGACGTTCTCGAGCGTCAGGTAGCCGGGATTCACGCGCGGCTCGCCGTCATAGACGTCGAGGCCGGCGGCGCGGATATGGCCCGACTTGAGTGCGGCGATCAGCGACTCGTCATGGACGGAGACGCCGCGGCCGCTGTTCACCACCAGCGCCCCCTTCTTCATCTTGGCGATGCGGGCGGCGTTCAGCCAATGGCGGTTGGCCTCGCCCCCCGGGACATGCATCGAGAGGATGTCGATGGTGCCGAGGAAGCCGTCCTCGTTGTCGTGGTAGATGGCGCCCTGCTCCAGCTCGGGGGGGAGCTTCTGGATGTCGCGGTAGTGGATCTCCATGCGGAAGCCGCGGGCCATCGCCGCCAGCTCCCGCCCGATGCGGCCGAAGCCGAGGATGCCGAGCTTCTTCCCCTCCAGCGTCACGCCCATGAGCTGGGTCGGGGCCCAGCCCTTCCACTGCCCGGCGCGCACGAGGCGCTCGCCCTCGCCGGCGCGGCGGGCGGCCATCAGCATCAGGGTGAAGGCGCACTCTGCCGTGGCGAAGCTCAGCACCTCCGGCGTGTTGACCACGGCGATGCCGCGGGCGCGGGCGGCGGCGAGGTCGATATGGTCGGTGCCGACGCTGAAGGTGGCGATGACCTTCACGCTCTCCGGCAGGGCGTTGATGCAGGCGGCGCCCAGCGCGTCGCCGGCGGCGCCGAGGATGCCGGCGGCGCCCACCTCCCCTGCCCGGCGGGCGATCTCGGCGCCGTCGGTGGCCCAGCCCTCGTCCCCCGGGTTCAGCCGGGCGTCGTAGTCGCGGGCGGCGCGGGCCTCGATGGCATCGGGCAGCTTGCGGGTGACCAGCAGGACGGGCTTCGGCATGGGGGACGTCTCCTCGGTTGGGCCCGTCTTAGCATCGGGGCGGCGTCTTGCCAGCCGGGGCGGCCAAAGGCAGGGTCGCGCGACAGGATGGCAATTCCCCACGAAGCCGCTTCGCGGCTTTGCGGGGACCCCCAATGCAAGGGAGCGGGACGCATGGATCTCGGGTTGAAGGGCCGCCGGGCTCTGGTCATGGGCGGCACCAAGGGGCTCGGCCGCTCCATCGCCGATGCGCTGGCGGCGGAGGGCGCTGCGGTCGTCATCAGCGGGCGCGACCAGGGGCGGCTGGACGAGGCGGCAGCGGCGCTGAAGGCGGCGGGCGCCCCCTCGGCCAGCGGGATCGTCGCCGATGTCGCCTCCTCCGCCGACATGGACCGGCTGGCGGACGGCGCCGTCGCGGCCATGGGGGGCGTCGACATCCTCGTCCTGAACCATGGCGGGCCGCCGCCCTGCACCGCCAGCCAGATCACCGAGGACGCGCTGCTGGAGTGGTTCCAGCACATCGTCGTCTCGCCCATTCGCATCACCAACCGGCTGCTGCCGGCGATGCGGGAGCGGGGCTGGGGGCGTGTCATCGTCGTCGGCAGCACGGGGATGCAGCACCCGATCCCGACGCTCGCGCTCTCCAACACGCTGCGCGCCTCGATCTGGGGCTGGCTGAAGACGCTCTCGGGCGAGGTGGCGAAAGATGGGGTGACGATGAACGTCCTCGCCCCAGGCACCATCCAGACGGATCGGGTGACGCAGACCAGCACGGCGCGGGCGAAGCAGAAGAACATCTCCCTCGAGGAGGCGCTGGCCGAGGCGGCCGCCGAGATCCCGGCCGGGCGGCTCGGTACGCCTGCCGATTACGGGCCGATGGGCGCCTTCCTCGCCAGCGAGCGCGGGGCCTACATCACCGGCAGCATGATCCGGGTGGATGGCGGCCGGGTGCGGGGGATGGTCTGATACTCCCGACGACGCCGCTGCGCAGCGCGGCGGGACCCCCATTGATAATCCCCACAATGCCGTTGCGCGGCGCCGTGGGGGCCCCAGTGATTATCCCCACGGCACCGCTGTGCGGCGCCGCGGGGGCCCCAAGGGAGCGCGGCTCAGGTCTTGCATTCTGGCGGCGCGAAGGAGTGCGTGGATGCTGCCGAACCTGACCCCGGATGTGGACCTGGCCGACCGGCTCTTCGCCGAATTGCGGGCGCGGAGTTTCGACGGCGTCGGCGTCACCCGCGAGGCCTATGGGCCCGGCGAGCGGATGGCGCATGCGCTGGTCAAGGATGCGGCGGAGGCGCTGGGGATGGAGACGCGGGCCGACCCGGTCGGCAACCTCTACATGACGCTGGCGGGGGCGGACCGGGGGGCGAAGCGGGTTATCCTCGGCAGCCATCTCGACAGCGTGCCGCAGGGCGGCAACTACGACGGCGCGGCGGGGGTGCTGGCCGGGCTCGCCGCCGTGGCGGGGATGAAGCGGGCGGGCTTCGTCCCGGCGCGGGACGTCACCGTCATGGCGATCCGCGCGGAAGAGGCGGGGGCCTGGTTCCCGACCAGCTATCCTGGCAGCCGCGGCGCGCTGGGGATGCTGGCGCCGGCGGAGCTCGCGGTGAAGCGGATGGACAATGGCCGCCCGCTTGCCGACCACATGCGGGAGGAGGGGTTCGACCCCGGCTTCGTCGAGCGCGGCGAGCGGGTGCTGGGGCCGGACAACGTCGCCGCCTATCTCGAGGTCCACATCGAGCAGGGGCCGGTGCTGGATGCCGAGGAGATCCCGGTCGGCATCGTCACCGGCATCCCCGGCAGCCGGCGGCTGCGGGCGGCGCGGGTGATCGGTGAGTACAACCACTCCGGCGGCACGCCGCGGAAGTACCGGCGGGACGCGGCCATCGCCCTCGCCGAGCTGGCTGTCGCCCTCGACGAGGCCTGGTGCCGGATGGATGCGGAGGGGCGCGCCATGGTCTGCACCTTCTGCACCCTGGCGACCACGGCCGAGGCCGGCTTCACCAAGATCGCCGGCGAGGCGAGCTTCATGCTGGATGTGCGCAGCACCGACCTGCGCAACTGCGACCGGCTCTTCGAGGTGCTGCACAACAAGGTGGCGGAGATCGAGGCGCGGCGCGGCGTGCGCTTCGAACTCGGCGCCGAGGGCGGCAGCACGCCGGCGCTGATGGATGCCGGCGTGCAGGAGGGGCTGCGGCGCGCGGCCGCGGCGCTCGGCATCCCGGCCAAGGTGATGGCCTCGGGCGGAGGGCATGACGCAGGCGCCTTCGCCAATGCCGGCATCCCAGCGGGGATGCTCTTCGTCCGCAACCAGAATGGCAGCCACAATCCGCACGAGGCCATGCGAATGGAGGATTTCGAGAAGGCGTGTGCGGTGACGCAGCGCTTCGCAGCGGAGTATGGCTCTTGAGCGCAAAGCTGGCCGTCGATATCGGCGGCACCTTCACCGACCTCGCCGTCGAGACCGAGGAGGGACGCTGGACCGCCAAGGTGCTGACCACTCCGGCGGCGCCGGAGCGGGGCGTGCTGGAGGGGGTGCGCGCTGTGCTCGAGCGCGCGGCGCTGCGGCCTTCCGACATCGCCCTCGTCATCCATGGCACGACGCTCGCCACCAATGCCGTCATCGAGCGCAAGGGAGCGAAGACCGCGCTGCTGACGACGGAGGGGTTCCGCGACGTCCTCGCCCTCGGCAATGAGAGCCGCTACGACCAGTACGACCTGAATATCGAGCTGCCGCAGCCGCTGGTGCCGCGCCGCTGGCGGCTGCCCGTCCCGGAGCGGCTGGACAATACCGGCAAGGTCCTCGTGCCGCTCGATGCGGCCGCCGTCGAGCGGCATGTCGCTTTCATGCGGGAGGAAGGGATCGAGGCGGTTGCCATCGGCTTCCTCCACGGCTTCGTCAATCCGGCGCATGAGCGGCAGGCGGCCGAAATCGTCCACCGGCTCTGGCCGGAGGTGCGGGTCTCGCTCTCCTCCGAGGTCTCGCCGGAGATGCGGGAGTGGGAGCGCTTTTCCACCACCGTCGCCAATGCCTATGTGCAGCCGCTGATGGCGAGCTACCTGCACCGGCTGGAGGTCGGCTTGCGCGAGGCGGGGCTCGCCTGCCCGCTCTTCATGATGCTCTCGGGCGGCGGGCTGACCTCGCTCGAGACGGCGGCGCGCTTCCCGATCCGGCTGGTGGAGAGCGGCCCGGCGGGCGGCGCCATCTTCTCCGCCCATGTGGCGCGGCAGCGCGGGCTGAAGGAGGTGCTCTCCTTCGACATGGGCGGTACCACGGCCAAGATCTGCCTGATCGATGGCTACCAGCCCCAGGCGAGCCGCACTTTCGAGGTGGCACGGGTCGGACGGTTCAAGAAGGGCTCTGGCCTGCCGCTGCGCATCCCGGTGATCGAGATGGTGGAGATCGGCGCCGGCGGCGGCTCCATCGCGGCGGTCGATAGCATGGGGCGGATCACCGTCGGGCCGGAGAGCGCGGGGGCGGATCCCGGGCCGGCCTGCTACGGGCGCGGCGGCACGAAGCCCGCGGTGACGGATGCCAACCTCACCCTCGGGCGCTACGACCCGGCACTATTTGCCGGCGGCAACCTGCGCCTGCACCCGGAGCCCGCACGGGATGCACTGGCATCGGCCGTCGGCGGGCGGCTCGGGCTGTCGGCCGAGATGGCGGCGCTCGGCGTTGTCGAGATGGTCGACGAGAACATGTCGAACGCCGCCCGCGTCCATGCGATCGAGAGCGGCAAGGGCTTCGGCGGGCGGACCATCATCGCCTTCGGCGGCGGCGGCCCCGTCCATGGCTACCGCGTCGCCGAGAAGATCGGGGTGAAGCGGCTGCTGGTGCCGAGCGGGGCCGGCGTCGGCAGCGCCATCGGCTTCCTCCGCGCGCCGGTCGCCTATGAGGTGGTGAAGAGCCTCTACCAGCGATTTGCGTCATTCGACGTCGCGGCGGTGAATGCGCTGCTCGCCGGCATGGCGGCGGAGGCGGCGCGGGTGGTGGCGGAGGGCAGCTTCGGCGCACCGACGACCGAAAGCCGCATCGCCTATATGCGCTATGTCGGGCAGGGGCATGAGATCGCCGTCGCGCTGCCCTCGCGCAATCTGACGGCCGATGATGTGCCGGCGATCCGCGCCCTCTATGACCAGGAATATTCCCGCTTCTACGACCGCCCGGTGCCCGGCAGCGATGTGGAGATCATGAGCTTCGCCGTCACCGTGGCGACGCTGGTGGAGCCGGTGGAGCCGGCCGCCGAGGTCCTGGATGCCCCCGTCCCCTCCCCGATCCGCCACCAAGCGGTGCGCGACACGGCGACGGGCGAGGTGGAGGATTGGGCGGTCTATGATCGCGAGGCCATGGCGCCGGGCGCCACGCTGCGCGGCCCCTGCATCGTGGCGGAGGCGGAGACCAGCACGCTGGTGGGGCGCGGCTGGACATGCCGGATGGATGGGCTCGGCTATCTCGATCTGGTGCAGGAGGCGTGACCATGAAGGAAACCGGGGCTCTCGCAACCATCCAGCGCCAGATCCAGTGGAACCGCCTCATCGCGGTGGTCGAGGAACAGGCGCAGACCATGATCCGCACCGCCTTCAGCACCACGGTGCGCGAGGCGGGGGACCTCTCGGCCGGCATCTTCGACCTCCAGGGCCGCATGTTGGCCCAGGCGGTGACGGGGACGCCGGGCCATGTGAACTCGATGATGGAATCGGTCGGGCATTTCCTGGCGAAATTCCCCGCCGAGACGATGCAGCCGGGCGACCACTACATCACCAACGATCCCTGGCTCGGCACTGGGCACCTGCACGACCTCACCGTAGTCACGCCGGCCTTCCGGGGCGGCAAGATCGTCGGGCTCTTCGCCAACACCGCGCATATCATCGATATCGGCGGGCTCGGCATGGGGCCGGAGGGGCGGAGCGTCTTCGAGGAAGGGCTCTACATCCCGATCGTGAAGTGCTTCGACCGGGGGCGGCCGAACGAGACCTTCTTCGACTTCCTCCGCGCCGGCAGCCGCACGCCGGTGGAGCTGGAGGGCGATGTCTACTCCCTCTGCGCCTGCAACGATGCCGGCGCCAAGCGGCTCGTCGAGATGATGGACGAGTTCGGCATGGAGAGCATCGACCCTCTCGCCGAGTACATCTTCGAGAGCTCGCTGCACGCGACGCTGGAGGAGATCCGCAAGTTGCCGCAGGGCACCTATGGCGGGCAGATCAAGTCGGACGGCTATGAGTTCGAGGTCACGCTGCAGGCGGCGATGACCATCGAGCAGGATCGGATCACCGTCGACTATGCCGGAACCTCCGGCCTCTCGACGCGCGGGATCAATGTCCCGCCGGCCTATTGCCGGGCCTATTCCTGCTTCGGGATCAAATGCGTCGTGGCGCCCGAGATCCCGAACAACTGGGCCTCGCTCAGCCCCTTCCACATGGTGATCCCGGAGGGCTGCATCCTCAATGCGCCGCGACCCTATCCGGTCTCCGTCCGCCATGTCGTCGGACAGTTGCTGCCGGACCTAATGATGGGCTGCCTGCACCAGGCGGTGCCGGACCGCGTCAATGCCGAGGGGTCCTCGGCGCTGTGGAACCCGCCGCTTAGGGGCGGCAGCCAGGTCTCCGGCCAGGCGGCGGAGGTCGAGGATTTCGAGATCATCACCTTCAACTCCGGCGGCACCGGCGCGCGGCCGGTGAAGGACGGGCTGGACGGCATCGCCTTCCCGAGCGGCGTCCGCACCATGCCGGTGGAGGCGACGGAGAATGTCGCGCCGGTGATCTTCTGGCGGAAGGAGCTGCGGCCGGACTCGGCCGGGCCCGGCCGTACCCGGGGCGGCTTCGGCCAGGTGATGGAGATCGGCGCCAAGGGCGATGCGGAATTCGCCGTTAACGCCATCTTCGACCGCGTTGCCAACCCGCCGAAAGGGCGCGAGGGCGGCGGCGAGGGCGCGGGCGGCTGGGTCGGGCTGAACGACGACAACGGCACGCCGCTCCGTACCAAGGGCTTCCAAGTCATCCCCAAGGGCCGGCGGCTGCTGCTCAAGCTGCCGGGCGGCGGCGGCATGGGCGACCCGAAGCAGCGGGACCCGGCGCTGGTGCGGCGCGACGTGGCGGATGGGCTCATCACCCGCCAGGCAGCGCGGGAGATCTACGGCGTCGAGGTCTGACGCCGTAGCCCGGGGTCAGGTCCGCACGAGCGGGCAGCCGCCCTCGGCGAGTGGGCGGAAGGCCTCCTCGGCCCCGACGGTGCCGAGGAGCTTGTAGTAGTCCCAAGGCCCCTTGCTCTCGCCGGGCGCCTTCACCTCGAAGAGATAGGCCGGGTGGATCTTCCGTCCGTCCTCCCGCACCCGGCCGGGACCGAAGCAGTCGTCGTCGGCCGGCATCGCCTTCATGCGCTGCACCACGTCGAGGCCGCTTGCCTTGGCGCGCTCCAGGCCGAGATCGGCCACCGCCTTCAGGTAGTGCAGCACGCCGGAATAGGTGCCGGCATGTTCCTGGTTCGGGGTGTTGGTCGGCGTCTTCGGCTTGACGCGGTTGAGGAAGGCGCGGGTGCGGTCGTTGAGGTCCCAGTAGAAGGCCTCGCAGACCGTCAGCCCCTGCGCCACCTCGAGGCCCATGCCGTGGATGTCGGTGACGAACATCGGCGTGCCGACCAGCCGCGCCCGGCGCGTCACGCCGAATTCCCGTGCCTGCTTGATGCAGTTGACCATGTCGGCACCGGCCATCAGCAGCCCGACCACCTTGGCGCGGCTCGCCTGGGCCTGGACGAGGAAGGAGGAGAAATCCGAGGTGCCCGGGAAGGGAAAGCGCGCCGCGCCCAGCACGCGCCCTCCGGCGATGCCGATGAAGCGCGTCAGGTCCCGCTCCATCTGGTGGCCGAAGGCGTAGTCGGCGGTGATGAAGTACCAGCTGTCGCCGCCGCTCCTGACCGTCGCCTGGCCAACCGAATTGGCCAGCATCCAGGTATCCGCCGTCCAGTGGATGGTGTTGGCCGAGCAGCGCTCGCCGGTGATCGCCGCATTCAGGGCGCCGCTGTTGACCTGGACCTTGTTCTTCTCCTGCACGAGCCCGGCCAGCGCCAGCGCGATGGCGGAGTTGTTGACCTCGCAGATCATGTCGACGCCGCGCTGGTCGATCCATTGCCGGGCAAGGGCCATGGCGACATCGGGCTTGTTCTGGTGGTCGCCCTGGATCACCTCGACCGGGATGCCGCGGACGGCAAGGCCCAGATCTTCCACGGCCTGCTGCGCGCAGGCGAAGGAGGTGGGGCCGGAGGTGTCGCGGTAGGGGCCGGAGAAGTCGGCCAGCACGCCGATCCGGATGGCATTGCCCTGCGCCCCGGCCCCGCCCGGCCAGGCCAGCGTGGCGCCGAGGCCGGCCAGCAAGTGCCGGCGGTCGAGTGCGATCATGGTCCGTCCCCTCGTCTTTGGCGGCGAGACTGCCGCCCCGGGTGCGGAATGGCAACGGCGAGCCCGGCACGGCCTTCCCCCCGGCCCGGCGGAGGGGTAACCCTGGGGAGATAGAACCCGACCCGGGAGACCCACGCCCATGGCCCTCCGCTGCGACCTCATCATCCGCGATGCCACCCTCTTCGACGGCACGGGCGGGCCGCGCCGCGTCGGCGATGTCGGCGTCACCGGGGAGCGGATCGTGGCAGTCGGCGATCTCGGCGGCGCCAGCGCCGACCGGGAGGTGGTCGCCACCGGCCGCGCCCTCGCGCCCGGCTTCATCGACGCGCATACGCATGACGACCGCGCCGTGCTCTGCGGCCCCGCCTGCCTGCACTGCAAGTCGAGCCAGGGCGTCACCACCGTCGTCGTCGGCAATTGCGGCGTGTCGCTCGCGCCGCTGCGCATCACCGGCGACCGGCCGCCGCCGCCGCTCGACCTCGTCGGCGACAGCGGCCTCGCCTTCGACAGCTTCGGCGAGTATGCCGAGGCGCTGCGGAAGACGCCGGCCGCCGTCAACACCTACGCCCTCGTCGGCCACCAGACGCTGCGCTACCGCGTCATGGGCGAGGACCTCTACCGCCCCGCGCGCGATGCCGAGATCGCCAGGATGCGGCAGATGGTCGCCGAGGCGCTGGCCGAGGGCGCCTCGGGCTTCTCCACCGGCCTCTGGTACAAGCCGAACATGCATGCGACGACGGAGGAGGTGATTGCCGTCGCCGAGCCGCTGCGCGCCGCGGGCGGCATGTACTTCACCCATATGCGGGACGAGGCGGACCGCGTCTGCGCCTCGATCGAGGAGACGCTGAAGATCGGCAAGAAGGTCGGCGTGCCGGTCTGGATCAGCCACCACAAATGCTCGATGCCGGAGAATTACGGCCGCAGCGTGCAGACCCTCGCGCTGCTCGAGGCCAGCGCCTCCCTCCAGGAGGTGGCCTACGACATGTACCCCTACCCGGCCGGCTCCACGGTGCTGATGCCCGACCGGCTGCGCGAGGATGTGCGGGTGATCATCACCTGGTCGGTCCCGCATCCGGAATTCGCGGGGAAGGACCTCGCCGAGGTGGCGCGCAACTGGAACATGGACCAGCGCGCCGCGGCGGAGAAGCTGAGCCCCGCCGGCGCCATCACCTTCCAGATGGACGAGGAGGATGTGCGGCGCATCATGGCGCATCCGATGTCCGTCATCGGCTCCGACGGCATCCCGCATGACGACCATCCGCATCCGCGCCTCTGGGGCACCTTCCCGCGCGTGCTCGGCTTCTACTCGCGCCAGCTCGGCCTGCTCGACATGGAGACGGCGATCCACAAGATGACGGGCCGCACCGCCTCGCTCTTCGGCATGGTGGACCGCGGCGTGCTGCAGCCCGGTGCCTATGCCGACCTCGTGCTGTTCGACCCGCACCGGATCATCGACCGCGCGACCTTCGAGGACCCGAAGCAGGAATCGGAGGGAATCGAAGAGGTCTGGGCCAATGGCGTCCCGACCTTCCGCGCCGGCGCTGGCCTCACCGGCGAGACGCCGGGCCGGCTGATCCGCCGCCACCGCGCCGCATGACGGAGGCGGAGGCCGCGGCCGGGGCGCTCCCGGTCCAGCGCGGCACCATGCTCCGGGCGACGCTGCTCGGCGGGGCGATCCTCGCCGCGGTGGCGGCTGCGTCCTGGCTCGGCGGGCAGGAGCAGGCGGCCTCGCCGCTCGAGCGCTTCCAGCGGCTCGGGCCAGCGGGGGCGGCTGCGGCGCTGAAGGCGGAGCTGGCGCAGGACTTCCCGCCCGGCACGCCGGTGACGCCGCTGCTGCAGCGGTTGCAGGGGCTCGGCCTCGCCTGCAACCCGCCGACAGGAGAGCGGGCGGGATGGGAGTGCGCGCTCGCCTTCCGCACAGAGGGCCAGCGGAGCACGCAGTTGCGCGCCAGCATCGGGGTCGCGGGCGACCGGATCCTCGGCATCGAGACGGCGGCGGAGACCCGCAACTAGGCCACGACCCGCGGCCAGCAGATCGTGGTTCGGGCAGTCGTTTGATCGCGTGTTTCACGCCCCCGGCCATTCCGGCCCGTGGCGATCACGCTCAGGGAGCAAGGCATGGCCACGGCGGCGGAGCGCATCGTCGAATTCCTAGGCGCGCAGGGCATCGACCGCGCCTTCTGCGTGCCGGGCGAGAGCTACATCGCACTCCTCGATGCGCTGCACGGCTCGCCGGTGGACCTCGTTACCTGCCGGAGCGAGGGCGGGGCGGGCTTCATGGCCGTCGCCGATGCCAAGCTGACGGGGCGGCCCGGGGTGGTGCTCGTCTCGCGCGGGCCGGGGGCCTGCAATGCCTCCATCGCCGTGCATACGGCGGAGCAGGATGCGGTGCCGCTGATCCTGCTGATCGGCCAGGTGGAGCGGCGGGACCTGCGGCGCAACGCCTTCCAGGAGATCGACTACGCCAACATGTTCCGCGGCATCGCCAAATGGGTGGGCGAGGCGACGGATGCGGAGCAGGTGCCGGAGCTGATCGCCCGGGCCCATGCGCAGGCCTGCGGCGGCGTGCCCGGGCCGGTGGTGCTCGCACTGCCGGAGGATGTGCTGGCGACGGATTGTGTCGCCCCTGCCCTGCCCGCGACCCTGCCCAGCCCCCTGCCCCCCTCGCCCGCCGATGCCGCGCGCCTCGCCGCAATGCTGCGGGCCACGGAGCGGCCGATCCTGCTCGCCGGCCATGGCTTCGAGGCCGAGGGCGGGCGGGAGGCGCTACGCGCCTTCGCCGAGGCCTGGGCGTTGCCGGTCGCCGTCTCCTTCCGGCGGCAGGACCTCTTCCCCAACCGGCATCCGCTCTATGCCGGCGATCTCGGCCTGCGCAACCCGGATGCGCAGCGGGCGGCCTTCGCCGAGGCCGACCTGGTGCTGGCGCTGGGGACGCGGCTGACCGACATCACGACGCAGGGCTGGTCCTGGCCGGCGCCGGGGCAGCGGCTGGTCCATGTCTGCGCCGACCCGCGCCTCCTCGGCTGGCTCTTCCCGGCGGAGCTGGCGATCGCCGCCGACGCGCGGGCGACCATCGGCGCGCTGGCTTGGGAGGCGCCGGGCGCGCCGGCCGGGCGCGAGGCCTGGGTGGCGCGGCTGCACGACCTGCATCTCTCCGACTGCCAAGTGGCGCCGTGCCAGTGGGCGGATGGCGTCGCCTTCGCCGAGGTCGCCAGGCTGATCGAGCGGGTGGCGCCGGCGGATGCCATCGTCACGCTCGATGCCGGGACCTTCGGCGCGCCCTTCTATCGCAAGGTCGGCTGGGCGCCGCCGCAGCGGCTGCTGGCGCCGGTCTCGGGCGCGATGGGCTTCGGCGTGCCGGCCGCGGTCGCGGCCGCGCTGCGCCATCCGGAGCGGCGCGTGATCGGCCTCGTCGGCGATGGCGGCGCGCTGATGACGGGGGGCGAGTTCGCCGTCGCCGTGGCGCGCGGGGCACCGATGACGCTGATCCTCTCCGACAATGGCAGCTATGCCAGCATCCGCATCCACCAGGAGCGGGCGCATCCCGGCCGGGTCTCCGGCACCAGCCTCGTCAATCCGGATTTCGCCGCCTGGTGCGCCGCCTTCCGGGTGCCGGTGACGGTGGTGGAGGGCCAGGGCGACCTGCCGGCGCTGGAAGCGGCGCTGCGGGCACCGGGGCCCTCGGCGGTGATGGTGCGGACCTCGCTGGAGGCGGTGCTGCCCCGGCGGTAGCTCCCTCCATCCGGTGCCAGTCGCCGGCGGCCTCGCGGGCGGCGACCTCCTCGGCCAGCAGGGCGAGCACCAGCGCGGTGGCGCGGGAGGGCGCGCGGTCGGTCGGCAGGGCCAGCACCACCTGGCGGCGCGCCACCGGCCGCACCAGCGGGGCGGAGCGGAGGCGGCCGGCCTCCTCCTCCGCCCGGATCGCCGAGCGGGGCAGAACCGCCTCGCCGATGCCGCTCACCACGAGTTCCTTCAACACGCCGAAGCTGTCCGCCTCCACCGCCACCCCGAGGGCGATGCGGGCTCGGGCCGCCGCCGCCTCGAGGATGCGGCGGAGGCCGTGCTGGCGGCTCGGCATCACCAGCCGCCGGCCGGCGAGCGCGGCAAAGGGCACCGGCTCCGGCCCGATGCCGCTGCCGGCGGCGCCGACCAGCACCATCTCCTCCGTCAGCAGCGGCGTGACGCGGAGATGGAGCGCCGTTGCCGGACCATAGAGCAGCGTCGCATCGGTGACGCCGCGCTGGACCCATTCGATGAGATGGCCGGTATAGCCCTCGACAATGCGGAGCGAGAGGCCGGGATGCTCGAGCGCCACCCGCCGCGCCAGCGGCCCCGCGAGGACGGTGGCGATGGTCGGCATCATGCCGAGCGCCACCTGCCCGGCGACGGCGCCGGCGAAGCCGCGCACCTCCTCCACCGCGCGCTCGAGCTGGCGGACCGGGCCGTCGATCCGCTCGAGCAGCGCGACCCCGGCCTCGGTGAGCTGCATCCCGCGCCCGTGCCGGGCGAAGAGCGGCAGGCCGATCTCCGCCTCCAGCAGGCGGATCTGGCGCGAGAGGGCGGGCTGGGCCAGGTGCAGCCGGTCCGCGGCGCGGCTGAGCGAGCCGGAATCGGCGACCTCGCGGAAGGTGCGGAGCTGCTTCAGGTCCATTCCCACAGCCTATAGCGGATGGTTATGGGTGCCATCGCTGATTTCGAATTCCGTGAAGCCTCGCCCGGGCGCATCCTCCCCGTCCTTGCCAGGGCCCGGAGCGCGCCCTAATCCCGAAGCCCGGAGGAACACGCCATGGACCAGTCGATGCCGATCGCCGACCCGCATGCCGAGATCCGCGAGGAGGTGGCGAAGCTCTGCGCCCGGTTCCCCGGCGAATACTGGCGCGAGGTGGACCGCGAGCGCGCCTATCCGACCGAGTTCGTCCGCGCCCTCACCGAGGCCGGCTATCTCGGCGCGCTGATCCCGGAGGAATATGGCGGGGCGGGGCTGCCGCTCTCGGCGGCCGCCGCGATCCTCGAGGAGATCCACCGCTCCGGCGGCAATGCCGGCGCCTGCCATGCGCAGATGTACATCATGGGCACCATCCTCCGGCATGGCAGCACAGCGCAGAAGCAGCGCTACCTGCCGGCCATCGCCTCGGGCGAGCTGCGGCTGCAGGCCTTCGGCGTCACCGAGCCGACCAGCGGGACGGACACCACGGCGCTCCGCACCTTTGCGAAGCGGGAGGGCGACAACTACGTCGTCAACGGCCAGAAGATCTGGACCAGCCGCGCCGAGCATTCCGACCTGATGCTGCTGCTGGCCCGCACCACGCCGCGCGGCGAGGTGGCGAAGAAGACCGACGGGCTCTCGACCTTCATCGTCGACATGAAGGCCGCGCTCGGCAACGGCCTCACCATCCGCCCGATCCGGACGATGATGAACCACAACACCACCGAGGTCTTCTTCGACAACATGGTGGTGCCGGCGGAGAACCTGGTGGGCCAGGAGGGCCGCGGCTTCCGCTACATCCTCGACGGCATGAATGCGGAGCGGCTGCTGATCGCCTCCGAGAGTATCGGCGACGCCAAGTGGTTCATCCGCAAGTCCGTCGGCTACAGCAAGGAGCGCGTGCTCTTCGGCCGGCCGATCGGGCAGAACCAGGGCGTCCAGTTCCCCATCGCCCGCGCCTATGCGCAGATGCGCGCCGCCGAGGCGCTGCTGCAGCAGGGCCTCGCCAAATTCGAGCGCGGCGAGGCCTGCGGCGAGGAGGCGAATGTGGCGAAGATGCTCGCCGCCGAGGCCGCCTGGGCGGCGGGCGAGGCCTGCATCCAGACGCATGGCGGCTTCGGCTTCGCCGAGGAATACGACGTGGAGCGGAAGTACCGCGAGGCGCGGCTCTACCAGGTGGCGCCGATCAGCACCAACCTCGTGCTGAGCTATGTCGGCGAGCACGTGCTCGGGATGCCGCGGAGCTACTGAGATGCCCGTCAACCCCTGGCCTCCGACGCTCGGTGGACGCGTCACGGCGGATGGCTGCATCACCAGGCTATGCTCCGTCATCAACCAGCCCTCCGACGAGATCGAGAGGCGAATCGGCTATTCCGCCGGCAGGCTGGACGGCGGCTGGTGGCTCCTCTTGCTGATGGATCGCGTGCAAGCGGGGGAGTTCGAATTCTTCGGCTATTCCAACTCGTCCGGCGGGCGGAGCGGCCATCCGCGCGAAGGCAACGGCCGCGAGACGGTCGAGGCGTCGTTGCGCTGCATGCTGACACCCTCCGGCTTCCGGAAGAAGCAGGAGGAGATCGCGGCCAGCATGGTGAGCAGCGGCCCCGACCGCATCGCCAAGATCCTGCCCCGGTCCGGCGAGGATCCGACCATCCCGGCGAGCGAGGCCTGGCGTCACTACCCTCCCGGCAGCGGCATCCCGCAATGGCGGCTCACGGTCGCCAAGCAGTTCGTCGTGGCGGCCGACATCGCGGACGGACGGGTCTTCCGTGGCGGCGGCGCGGGATTCTGGCTCGATCCGAAGCGCGCGCAGACGATGGGGAACTGACATGGCAGGATCAAAACCGCTCGAAGGTCTCCTCGTCGTCTCGATGGAGCAGGCCGTCGCCGCGCCCTACTGCGCCTCGCGCCTCGCCGATGCGGGGGCGCGGGTGATCAAGATCGAGCGGCCCGAGGGCGACTTCGCCCGGGCCTATGACGCGGCGGCCAAGGGGCTGTCGAGCTACTTCGTCTGGCTGAACCGGGGGAAGGAGAGCCTGTGCCTCGACATCAAGGCGCCCGGCGACAAGGCGCTGCTGGAGCGGTTGGTGGCGCGGGCGGATGTCTTCATCCAGAACCTGGCGCCGGGGGCGATGGCGCGGGCCGGCTTCGGCTCGGCGGCGCTGCGCGAGCGGCATCCGCGCCTCATCACCGTGGACATCTCCGGCTATGGCGAGGAGGGCGAGTACGCCCGGATGAAGGCCTATGACCTGCTGGTGCAGGCGGAATCGGGCCTCGCCAGCATCACCGGACGGGCCGAGGGGCCGGGGCGCGTCGGCGTCTCCGCCTGCGACATCGCCTGCGGGATGAACGCCCATGCGGCGGTGCTGGAGGCGCTGATCGAGCGCGGTATCACCGGCCGCGGCAAGGGCATCGCCGTCAGCCTCTTCGACGGCATGGCGGACTGGATGACGGTGCCGCTGCTGCAATACGAGGGCACTGGGCGGAACCCGCCGCGCATCGGCCTCGCCCATCCCTCCATCTGCCCCTATGGCGCCTTCGAGACGGCGGGCGGCGTGCCGGTGCTCATCTCCATCCAGAACGAGCGGGAATGGGCCAATTTCTGCACCCACTTCCTGGAGGAGCCGGACCTGCCGGAGCGCGAGGGCTTCCGCAGCAACAACGAGCGGGTGGCCCACCGGCCGATGGTGGATGCGCATATCGCGCGGATGTTCGCCTCGCTCGACCGTGCGGCCTGCGCGGAGAAGCTGCAAAGGGCCAACATCGCCTTCGGCTTCGTCAATGACTGCGAGGGGCTCCGCACCCACCCGGCTTTCCGCCGTGTCGCGGTGGAGACGGAGGCGGGGCCGGTCGCGATCGGCGCGCCGCCAGCGCGGCTCTCGGACGGGGCGCGGAGCCTCGGCCCGGTGCCCGCGCTCGGCCAGCACGGCGCGGCCATCCGGGCGGAATTCGCCGCATGAGGACCTATGCGTCCATTGCGTTGCTGCACTGCAAAAAAGCGCTTGCACCTTGCCCAGGCCGGACCTAGATTGTGCATCGCAGCAACACGGCGTTGCCGGGTTGTTGTCTTTCTTGGACGTTTCCTCCCTAAACTCGGCGGTGGCGCAAGCCACCGCCCTTTTTTTGTCCGCGCGCCGGGAGAGGCAGAGCACCGCCGCCGGAGGCCGGGACGCCGAAGGCGCAAGTTGCGCGGAAAAACAACAGCTTGAACCGCGATCCCGCGATTACGGACGTGCCTTAGGCCAGAAAGCGCCAATCCGTCGCGGCGAGGCCGACGATCAGCCGGGTGATGTCCGCCTGCAGCACCGCCATGCGGGGCAGGCGCTCGATCCGCGCCTCATCCATGTAGAGCGGCCGGGCGACCTCGATCTGCAAGGCATGCACGCCCTCCCGCGGGCGGCCGTAATGGCGGGTGACGTAGCCGCCGGCATAGGGGTCGTTCCGCCGCACTCGGTAGCCCATGCCGGCCAGCGCCTCCTCCACCAGCCGGGTCGCGCGCGGGGCGCAGGCGGTGCCATGCGCGTCGCCGAGGACGAAGTCGGGCGGGTTGGCGGCCTGGGCCGGGTGGGTCGGCATGGAGTGGCAGTCGATCAGGAGGCAGGTGCCGAACTCGGCCCGGGTCTCGGCAATCAACGCCGCCAGCGCCGCATGGTAGGGCTGCCAGAAGCGGCGGATGCGGTCCTCCGCCTCGGCGAAGCTCAACTTCCGGCGATAGACCGCCTCCCCCGAGGCCACCACCCGGGCGATGGTGCCGAGCCCGGCGCCGACGCGGGGCGAGGCGGTGTTCACCCAAGGCGGCAGCGGCCCGTCGAACATGCCCGGGTCGAGCTCCCAGGGCTCGCGGTTCACGTCGCAGAAGACGCGGGGAAAGGTCGCGGCGAGGAGCGGCATGCCCTCGGCCGGGGCGGCGCCGAAGAGCTCGTCGACGAAGCCATCCTCCGACTTGCGCAGCGCCACGGGGTCGAGCCGCGCGGCGGCGACGAAATCGGCCGGATAGGCCCGCCCGGAATGCGGCGAGGCGAAGATGACCGGCACGCGATGCGCGGCGGGACGCACGAGGCAGTAGGGCTGCAGCTCATCCTGAAGCGGCGGCCTGGCATCCGGGGTCAGGGGAAGGTCCATCGGGACCGATCAAGCCATAGCTGCGGAGAAGTGTCATCACCGGCTGCGGGATGGCTTGCCGTGACGGCAATGCCGGGCTAGATAGCCGCTCCACAAGGCATGGGCGCATAGCTCAGCGGTAGAGCACTACCTTGACACGGTAGGGGTCACAGGTTCAATCCCTGTTGCGCCCACCATGCCTTTTCTGCTTTGAAAATCAGTGGGTTGGATGGGGCGGCGCCGCAGCACCGCCCCGCTTCGTCACGGCTTCTCGTTGGCGAAGACGACCGTGCCGCTGGCGCTGAACATGCCGCCCACGCCATGACAGACCGAGACCTTGGCGTTCGGCACCTGGGCCGGCGCCGTGCCGCGCATCTGCCGGATGCTCTCCTGCAAGGCGAACATGCCGTACATGCCGGTATGGGTGTAGGACAGGCCGCCGCCATTGGTGTTGAGCGGCAGCTTGCCGCCCGGGCGGGTGTTGCCCTCGCGGATGAAGCCCGCCGCCTCGCCCGGCTTGCAGAAGCCGAGGTCTTCCAGCCCATAAAGCGGCAGATGGGCGAAGGCGTCGTAGATCATCATGTGATCCACGGCCGAGCGGTCGATGCCCGCCGCCTCGATCGCCGTCGGCCCGGCCACGCGGAAGGCGCGCGAGGAGGTAAAGTCCTCCATCTGCGAGACCATGTTGGTCTCGACCGACTCGCCCGTGCCGAGGATGTAGACCGGCTTGGTCGGGAAGTCCTTCGCGCGATCGGCGCTGGTCAGGATCAGCGCCCCGCCACCATCCGTCACCAGGCAGCATTGGAGGATGCGGAAGGGATAGGCGATCATCCGGCTGTTCAGCACGTCATCGACCGTGATCGGGTCGCGGAACATGGCGCGCGGGTTCTTGCCCGCCCATTCCCGCTGTACCACGGCGACCATGGCGAGGTCCTCGTGGCTGACGCCGCGCTCCTTCATGTAGCGCAGCACGGGGATGGGGAAGAGCGTCGGCGGGCCGAAGGGGCCGTAGGGCACCTCGAACTGGCCGTTCAGGCCCTCGGGCTCCGGCGGCCGTGGCGTCGCGTTGATGCGGGACTTGCCGCTCTCGCCATGGGTAATGAGGATGGTCTTCGCATAGCCGGCATGAATGGCCGCCGCCGCATGCCGCACATGCAGCATGAAGGAGCAGCCGCCGACGCCGGTGCCGTCCACCCATGTCGGCGTGATGCCGAGGTAGTGCGCGATCTGCTGCGGCATCATCGGGCCGACACAGGCGACGCCGTCGATGTCGCTGGGCTTCAGCCCCGTCTCCTCCATGGCGTTCAGCGCGGCGTCGGCATGCAGCATGATCTGCGACATGCCGGGCACGGCGCCGATCTTCGTCGATTCGGCGGCGCCGACGACGGCGATCTCTCCCGGACGGATCATCACTTGCTCTCCTTGGCCGGGCGGAAGAGGGGCAGCGTGACCTCCTCGTCGAGCGGGGTGAAGGCGACCTCCATCGGCATGTCGAGCTGGAGCGCCTCCGGCGTCTGCTCGCAGTCGACGATGTTGGTCATCATGCGCGGACCTTCCTCGAGCTCCACCACCGCGATCGCATAGGGCGGGGTGAAGCCGGGGACGGGGCGGTGGTGGATGACGTAGCTGTGGAGCTTGGCGCGGCCTGAGGCCTCGAAGACCTCGACATTGCGCGTGCCGGTATAGGGGCTGAAGGGCCGCGGCGGGAAATAGGCGCGGCCTGTGTCGCCGCAGCGCTGCAGCAGCAGCTTGCCCTGCTTGCAGCCGTCCCAGAAATGCTGGGTCTCGGGCGTTGGTTTCGGCTTCGGCCGACCCGGTGCGAGCATGCGCCATTCCTCCCATTGCGTTGGTGGCGGCGCACCCTGCCACGCTAGAGCGCGGTCGCCCAGGCCTCCGGGACCAGCGCATAGCCCGTGCCGCGATGGGCCAGGTGCAGCAGGCCGGGGAAGTGCATGTGCATCCCGGCGGCCGCCAAGCCCTCGCTCGCCACCATGTCGAAGACGCGGCGCCGCGTTGCCTCGGCCTGGGCGGGGTCGATGTCGAAGGCCATGGTGACCTCGGGCCGCGGCACCTGGATCTCGGGCAGGTGGATGATGTCGCCCCAGACCAGCAGGCTCTCCCCGCCCGAGGCGAGCAGGTAGCCGCTATGCCCCGGCGTATGGCCCGGGAAGGGCATGGCGGTGACGCCGGGGAAGACTTCGCCGCTGCTGAACAGCTTCAAGCGGTCCCGATAGGGCGCCGACTGGTCGCGGCAGGCCTGGAAGTTGCGCTCGCGGCTGGCCTCGTCGGCCCGCGCCATATGCGCGTCGTCATGCCAGAAGCGGTGCTCCGCCTCATGCATGGCCAGCTCCGCCCGGGGGAAGAGCGGCAGCCCGTTGGCCGAAAGCCCGTTCGAGTGGTCGGGATGCATATGGGTGAGGAAGACCGTGTCGATCTCGCCCGGGTCCACCCCCGCCGCCGCCAGGTTGCGGAAGAGCTTGCCGGCGCTCGCCGCCATCGCCGTGCCGCAGCCGGTGTCGACCAGCGCCGTCCGCCCGGCCGAGCGGATGAGGAAGGTGTTCACCGCCGTCCGCCGCGGCACCGGGCGGAAGGCCTCGCGCAGCATCCGGGCGGCCTCCTCCGGCGCGATGTTCTGGATGACGGCCATGGAGCCATCGAGATGCCCGTCGCCGATGGCGGTCAGGGTGATGTCGCCGACCCGGCGGTGATAGACGGCCGGGACCTGCTCGATCGGCTGCATGGCCTTGCGCTCCTCCAGGGATTTCAAGCGCAGGCTATCGCCGGCCAGGGCCGGGCGCTATGCCCGGCGGATCCCCTCGAGGAACTCGCCGGCGCGGGCGCGGAGCGTGCCGGCATCGCCGCTCAGCCCATCCGCCGCGCCGAGCAGGCTGGCCGAGGCCTCGCCCGTCTCCCGCGCGGCGCGCTGCACGTCCTGGATGCGGCGGGCGACATCCGCCGTGCCGGCCGCGACCTGGCCGGCGCTGCGGGCGATCTCCTGCGTGGCGCTGCCCTGCTGCTCCACGGCCGCGGCGATGGCCGCCGTCACCTCGTTGATGCGCTCGATGATGCTGCCGATGGAGCGCAGCGCCGCGACGGCCTTCTCGGTCGCCGACTGGATGCCGCCGACCTGGCTGGCGATTTCCTCCGTGGCCTTGGCCGTCTGGCCGGCGAGCTGCTTCACCTCGCCCGCCACCACGGCGAAGCCCTTGCCGGCCTCGCCGGCGCGGGCGGCCTCGATCGTCGCGTTCAGCGCCAGCAGGTTGGTCTGCCCGGCGATGTCGCCGATCAGCCGCACCACGTCGCCGATGCGCTGCGCCGCCTGGGCAAGGCCCTGCACCGTCTCGTCCGTCGCCCGCGCCTCGGCGGCGGCGTCGCGGGCGACGGAGGCGCCGTCGGCCACCTAGCGGCTGATCTCGGCGACGCTCGCGGCCAGTTCCTCGGCGCTGGCGGCAACCGCCTGCACGTCGGCGCCGGCCTGCTGCCCGGCCGCGGCGACCGCCTCCGCCTCCCACCCGCTGGTCTCGGAGGCGCCGGTCAGCGCCCGCGCCGCCGCCTGCATCTGCGCCGCCGCGGCCGAGACCGCGCCGACCACGCCGCCGATCTCCGCCTCGAACCGGTCGGCGAGCCGCGCCTGGGCGGTGGCCAGCGACCAAACCAGCATGGCGTTGACGTAGTTGCCGTCCGCATCGCGGATCGCGCTGACGGTGAGGTCGAGCACCTCGTCGCCCAGCTGGATCCGGGCCTTGTGCGGCAGGCGGCTCGGATCGCTGAGCAGCTCCCGCTGCCGCTCCGGATGGCGATGCAGCACGTCGATGCTCTGGCCGGGCAAGTCCTCCACCGGACAGGGCAGCAGGTGGGCGACCTGGCCGAGCAGCGCGCGGGCCGCCGGGTTCATGGTGCCGATGCGGAAGCCGTCGCGCGGATCGGCGGTCATCACCGCTATCGGCAGCTGCTCCAGCATCTGCTGCTGGGCGAAGGCGCACTGCACCGTGCCGCGGAGATCCTCGAGCGCCTTGGCGATGCCGCCGATCTCGTCCCGGCGCGCCTGGTCCGGCACCTGCGCGGTCGCATCGCCCGCGGCGATGGCGCGCACCGCCCCGGCCAGCCGGCGCAGCGGGGTGCCGATCGCCTTGGCATTCGCCCAGCCGGAGAGGGCCAGCAGCAGGGCCACCGCGACGTCGATCCAGAGCACGTTGCGCTCCAGTTGGGCCGCCGCCGCCGCGCTGGCCTCGCCGGGCTGCGCCGCCTCCGCCGCCAGCAGGCGCTCGGCCGTGGCCATGCGCGCCTCCAGCGCCTCGCGGACGGGGTTGGCGCGCTGGGTGCGCAGGGTGGCGATGGGTTCGGCCAGCCGCACCACCTCGACCGAGGAGCGGCCGGTGGCCTGTGCCAGGGCGGCGAGGCGCTCCAGCGGCGCCCGCGCATTGCCCTCGGGGATCAGCGCGGCGAGCGCGCGCTGATGCACCCCGAGCTGGGCCGCGGCCCGGCGCACGCGGCGGGCCTGCGCCTCGTCCTCGGTCGCCAGGAAGCGCTGGATGCCGAGGCGGACCTCGTTCACCGCGCCATGCAGCGTGCCCAGCCGCTGCCTCGCTTCCTCCCGCAGCGCGGCGGGCACGTCGAAATCGACCATGGAGGCGGCGGCCTCGTAGGCCTGGTCGTACTCGCTGCTGGCGCGGGCCAGGGGGTCGTCGCGCTCGGCGATCATCTGGCGGCGCTGCGCGGCCTGCTCGGCCGCCACGGCCTGGTACTCCCCGAGCGCCGAGGCGGCGTCCGCCAGCGTGTCGTGGGCGACCGCGATGGCGCCGGCCACCTCCAGCTCATGCCGGGCGAGCCGCGCCTCCTCCTCCACCTGGGCGAGTTCGGCGGCCAGGCCCTCCGGCTTCTGCGCCGTCGTCAGGCCGCGGGCGGCGCCGCCGATGCGGGCCACATGGATCGCCGCCTGCTGCGCCGCCCGCGCCGCGGCGATGGCGGCACGCTCCGCCAGGGCCTGCTCGTGGGCAAGGCCGAGGTCGCGCCGCACCAGCCCGACGAGGCCGACCAGCAGCAGGACGGCGAGGATGGCGCTGGCGGCGAATTTTCGGCCGACTGACAGGTCACGGAACAGGCGCATCGGGGATCTCCTCATGCGCCCAGCATGTCCCGGCAGGTTTTAACATCCGGCAAACGCCCACTCGACAGGCCCGCCGCCGGACGTCACTTTCCGGCCGCCCGCCGCGAGGAAGGATGCGCCACCGATGCTGTTCGATTTCGAGACGCTCAACCCGCAGGACCGCTACAAGCTGGTCGTCTCCTCCGTGGTGCCGCGGCCGATCGCCTGGGTCGTCACCCGGGATGCGGCGGGCGTGACCAATGCGGCGCCCTATTCCTTCTTCAATGCCTTTTCCTCCAACCCGGTGGTGGTCGGCATCGGCTGCGGGCCGAAGGCGCCGGGCGCGCTGAAGGACACCTGCGCCAATATCCGGGAGACCGGCGAGTTCGTCGTCTGCCTGGTGCCGGAGGAAGCGGTGCACCAGATGAATGCCACGGCGGTCGACTTTCCGGCCGGGGTGGACGAGATCGCCGAGGCCGGCCTCACCCGCATCGCCTCTGCCAAGGTGAAGCCGCCGCGCATCGCCGAGAGTCCGGTGGCGCTGGAATGCGTCACCTTCCAGCTGATCCCGGCCGGGGAGCACACCATCGTCCTCGGCCGCGTCGTCGCCATGCACATCCAGGACGACTGCGTGCTCGATCCTGCGAAGTGCTACGTCGACACGCCGAAGCTGAACCTGGTCGGCCGCATGCATGGCCGCGGCTGGTACGCCCGCACCACGGACCGGATCGAGGTGCCGCGCCTCACCGTCGCCGAGTGGGAGGCGAAGAAGGCCGCCGAATAGGCGCCGATGGGCCGCGCTCCGTTCTGGGCTTGGCTCGCCCTGCCGCTGGCCGCGCTGGTCGCCGCGCCACTGCTCGCCGTGCTAGCGGCGGCGGCGGGGCCGCTGGGCGCCGCCTCGCGCTACATCGCCCGCACCACCCTGCCGGAGATGCTCGGGAATTCCGCCCTGCTGGCCCTCGGCGTGGCGGTGATCACGGCCCTGGCCGGCACGGTCACGGCCTGGCTCGTCACCGCCTGCCGCTTTCCCGGGCGCCGCGTGCTGGAGGTGGCGCTGCTGCTGCCGATGGCGATGCCGGCCTATGTCTGCGGCTATGCCTATACCTGGCTGCTCGATGTCGCCGGGCCGGTGCAGACGGGCTTCCGCAACGCGACCGGGCTGCGCTGGGGGCAGTACTGGTTCCCCGAGATCCGCAGCCTGCCCGGCGCGGCGCTGATGCTCGGCCTGGTGCTCTACCCCTATGTCTACCTGCTCTGCCGCAGCGCCTTCGCGCAGCAGAGCCTCGGCCTGGTCGAGGCGGCGCGGACGCTCGGCCATTCGCTCGGCGGCTGCTTCCTCCGCCTTGCCCTGCCGATGGCGCGCCCGGCCATCGCCGGCGGCGTGGCGCTGGCGCTGATGGAGACGCTGGCGGATTTCGGCACGGTGCAGCATTTCGCCATCCGCACCTTCACCACCGGCGTCTACGAGGCCTGGTTCAGCCTCGGCGACCGCGGCGCGGCCAGCCAGCTCGCCGCCTGCCTGATGGGGCTGGCGGCGCTGCTGCTGGTCGCCGAAGGGGCGAGCCGCGGCGGGCGGCGCTTCCATGCGACCACGGCGCGGGAGGTGCCGCTGCGCCCGGCGCCGCTGCGCGGGTGGTGGGCGGCGGCCGCCTTCCTCGCCTGCGCGCTGCCGGTGGCGCTCGGCTTCCTGGTGCCGGCGGGGACGCTGCTCGTGCTGATGCTGCAGGTCGGCGACCCGCTCTCGCCCGAGCGCTTCCTGCCCTTCGCCCGCAACAGCATGATCCTTGCCGCGCTGGCGGCGTTGCTCGCGGTCGGGCTGGCGGCGCTGCTCGGCTGGGCGGCAAGGCTGCACCCGCGGCCGGGCCAGCGGGCGGCGCTGCGAATCGCGGGGCTCGGCTACGCGCTGCCCGGCTCGGTGATCGCGGTCGGCACGCTGGTGCCGCTGGGGCTGTTCGACAATGCGCTGGATGGCTGGATGCGGGCGCGCTTCGGCGTCTCGACCGGGCTGCTGCTCTCAGGCGGCATCGCGGCGCTGGTCTTCGCCTATCTCGTGCGCTTCCTGGCCGTCGCCCTCTCCGCGGTGGAGGCGGGCCTGGCGCGGCTGCGGCCGAGCCTGCGCGAGGCGGCGCGCAGCCTCGGCGCCGGGCCGGCCGGGGCGGTGCTGCGGGTGGAGCTGCCGCTGGCGCGCGGCAGCCTGCTGACTGCCGGCCTTCTCGTCTTCGTCGACACGATGAAGGAGCTGCCGGCGACGCTCATCATCCGTCCCTTCGACTTCGACACGCTGGCCGTCCGCGTCCACAACCTCGCCGCCGATGAACGGCTGGCGGAGGCCAGCACCTCCGCCCTGCTCATCGTGGCTGCAGGGCTGCTGCCGGTGCTGGCGCTCACCCGGGCTTCCCGGCGTCGCTGAGCTGCGACACTCGCGATAATCCTGCCGGGATTGATTGACGCGTCGTGCGATAGCGTGGTCTGCAACTAGCAACCTGCAGGTTAGTCGCATCATCACGCGTTGCTCAATCCATGATTTTCTAAGTATCTCAACCCCGCCTACACGTTCGGGTTGTATCCAGCTCCTAAGCTCGCGCGTACTGTTGCACACGGCCGTTCTTGTATGACTGGTGGTCTGACCCTGATGCCCAACTTGGCCGCATTCTTCGATACCGATGCCCTGGCGCCGCACGGCGTCTGCCTGCTCTGGCGGCCCGAGCTGCTCTGGCTGCACATTGTCTCGGATGCGCTGATCGGGCTTGCCTACTGGTCCATCCCGGTCGTCCTCATCATGATCGCCCTGCGCCGGCGGGACCTCGTCTTCCCCTGGGCCTTCGAGTTGTTCGCGCTCTTCATCCTGGCCTGCGGTGCGACGCATTTCCTCTCGATCTGGACCCTGTGGTACCCGGATTACGGGTTGGAGGGCACGGTCAAGGCGGTGACGGCGGCGGTGTCGGTGGTCACCGCCGTCGCGCTCTGGCCGCTGCTGCCCAGGGTGCTCGCCCTGCCCTCCGCCGGCGAGCTGGCCGATGCCAATGCCGCGCTGTCGCGCGAGGTCGCCGAACGGCGCGAGGCCGAGATGCGGGCGCGCCAGAGCGAGGCGCGGCTGGCCGGCTTCTTCGAGCACATGTCGGATGCGCTCTTCGTCGTGCGAGCGGAGCGCGGCGGCTTCGTCTTCGAAACCGTGAATCCGAGCTTCTGCCGCCTCTTCGGCCGGCCGCGCGAGGCGGTCGAGGGCAGCGGCCCGGTCGCGTTGCTGGAGGCCGCTCCGGCCCTCGAGCTGGACCAGGCTTTCACCGCCTGCCTCGCCAGCGGCAGGCCGCGCGACTGGGAGACCGCCATCGCCGGCGCCGAGGGCACGCAGCACTGGCACACCGTGCTCGTCCCGCTGCCTGTGCTGGAGGGGCAACCGCGCCGCCTGCTCGGCAGCCTGCGCGACGTGACCGAGCTGCGCCGGCTGCAGGCGGACCTGGTGGAAGCGGCGCGGCGGGCGACCATCGGCGCCATGTGCGCCGGCGTCGCCCATGAGATGAGCCAGCCGGTCAACATCATCAGCCTCTGGGCCGACCGCGCCCGCGCCACGCTCGATGGCGCTGTCGCGCCGCGCCGGGCGATCGAGGTGATCCTCGGCCAGACCCGCCGGCTCGGCGCCCTGCTGGAGCGGATGCGCGAGCTCGCCCGCGACGCGCCGGGCGAGGCCGAGACCTTCGACGCCGCCGAGGCCGCCGCCGCGGCGGTGGAGGTGGCGCGGCGCTCCTGGGCGCTTGACCGCATCGAGGTTGCGATCGAGGCGGCGGAGCCGTTCCCGATGCTCGGCCGCGCCGCGCAATTCGAGCAGGCCCTGCTCCACCTGCTGGAGAATGCCCGCGACGCCGTGCTGCGCCGGCGGCGGCAGGAGCCGGATGCCCCGGCGCAGATCCACGTCACCCTCCGCCCCGGGCCGCAATCCGGGCAGATCACGCTCGCCGTGCAGGATACCGGCGGCGGCGTCCCGGCGGCGCTCGGCTCGCGCATCCTGGAGCCCTTCGTCACCAGCAAGGAGCCGGGCGAGGGCACCGGGCTCGGCCTGCCGATCGCCGCCGGCATCCTGCGCGGCATGGGCGGGCGGCTCGGCTGGTTGAACCGGGACGCCGGTGCGGTGTTCCAGGTCGCCCTGCCCCTGGCGAGAGAACGTCCGGCATGAGCCATGCGCCAATGCTCCGCATCCTGATGGCCGAGGATGAGCGCCTCGCCGCCGAGGTGCTGGAGGAGGGGCTGGTCGATGCCGGCTTCGAGGTCCTGGCCGCGCCGGATGGCGAGGCGGCGCTGGCGCTGGCCAGCAGCGGCGCCCGCTTCGACGTGCTGCTCACCGACCTCCGCATGCCGCGGCTCGACGGGCGGGAGCTGATCGCCCGGCTGCGCGCCGGGCGGCCGGAGCTGCCGGTGGTGGTGATGACTGGCTACCCGCCCGACGGCGGCAAGGGCGAGCTGCATGACGGCTCCGCCCCGCTGGAGCTGCTGACCAAGCCGATCGAGCTGGCACGACTGGTCGATGCCATCCGCCATGTTGCGGAGCGCGGCTGAACCCCACGGTTTCGTTTCAGCGGCTTGCCGGACGGGTCCCCCGGCCAATCTCCCCCGGGGCGTCGAGGGGGAGGGCGGGGTGGCGGAGTCGAAGGGGAGGCGGCGGGGCAAGGCCCTCGCCCTGGCGCTGCTCGCCCTGCTGCCGGGCTGCGGCGCCCTGGCGCCGCGGCCGGCCGGGATCGACCAGCGGCTGGCCACCCTGCCGCGGCAGGGGCTCGGCCTCGCCGGTCCGGTCACCATCCGCTGGAACGAGCACCTGGTCCCCTGGGTCGAGGCGGGGTCGGATGCCGACCTCGCCTATGCGCTCGGCCTGGTGCACGGGCACCTGCGCGGCGGCCAGATCGCCCTGCTGCGGATGGTGGCGCGCGGGCGGCTCTCCGAGATGGCGGGGCCGCTGGCGCGGGACTACGACCATGCGATCCGCATCCTTGGCTTCGACCGGGCGGCGCCCGAGATCGAGCGGCGCTGGCCGCCCGAGACCCGGGCCTTCATGACCGCCTTCCTCGCCGGGCTGAACAAGGCCGCGCTGGAGGGGCCGCGGCCGCCCGAGTTCGGCTTGCTCGGCCTGCGGCGGGAGGCCTTCACCCCCACCGACCTGCTGGCGATCGGCCGGCTGGCGGGGACGGATGTGAACTGGCTCTCCTACTTCTCGCTGCTCGCCGAGCGGGGGAAGCCGGGCTTCGCCGCGGCCTGGCGGCGGACGCTGGAGGCCGGCGCCAACCTCACCCCGCCAGCGCCGCGGGAGGCGAATCTGCCGGGGCTGCTGGCCGGGCTGTCGCGGGCGGGGAGCAATGCGGTGGCGGTCGCGCCCTCGCACAGCGCCTCGGGGGCGGCGATGCTGGCCTCGGACCCGCATCTCGGCCTGTCGCTGCCCAATCTCTGGCTGCTGGTCGGGATGCGCTCGCCCTCCTTCCATGCGGTCGGGATGATGGTGCCGGGGGTGCCGATCATCGGCCTCGGGCGGAACCCGGACGTAGCCTGGGGCGGGACCAACCTGCGCGCCGCCTCCTCCGACCTCTTCGACGTCTCCCGCCTGCCGCCGGAGGCCTTCACCGAGAGCGAGACCACGATCCGGCAACGCTTCTGGTTCGGCACGACGCGGCGGGTGCGGGTCTCGCCGCTCGGGCCGGTGCTGACGGATGCGAGCGTGGTGCCGAGCCGGCCGGGCGAGGCCATCGCGCTGCGCTGGGCCGGGCAGGAGCCCGCGGATGAGATCACCAGCCTGCTGCGCGCCGCCCGGGCCCGGAGCGGCGCCGAGTTCCGCGCGAGCTTCGACAGCTTCGCCGTCTCGCCGCAGAATTTCCTCTATGCCGACCGGGCCGGGACCATCGGGCGGCTGACGGCGGCGATCCTCCCTGCCCGCAGCGGCTTCCCCGCCGGGGACCCGGTGCTGGACGGGGCCGACCCGTCCGCGACCGGGACCTGGTCGCACCTGCTGCATGCGCGGGACCTGCCGGCGCTCGAGAACCCGCCGGAGGGCGTCCTCGCCTCGGCGAACGAGAACCCGGCCCTCTGGGCGCAGGACCCGCCGCCGATCAGCTACTTCTTCAGCGACGGCGACCGCGTGGCCCGGCTGCGCGCCCTGCTGCTGGCCCGGGCGAAGCTGACGCCCGGCGACCTCGCCGCCCTGCAGCGCGACACCCTGGCGCCGAAGGCCGCGGTGCTGGCCGCCGGGCTGCTCGCCCGCTTCGACGCCCAGCCGGGCGGGGCACCGCAGTTCCTCGCCCCGCTGCGCGGCTGGGACGGCGACTATGCCGCCGACAGCCGCGCCGCCCTCCTCTTTGAGCTGGTGCTGGCCAAGCTGCTGCCCGGCCTGCTGCCGGAGGGCCGCAGCGGGCGCGGGCCGGAGACGGGCTGGAATTTCATCACCACCTTCCTGCTCCGCGACCTCGATGCCCTGCCGGGGGAGCGCCGCGCCGCCCTGCTGCGCCAGGCGGCCGCGGAGGCGGCGCCGCTCGCCGCGCGTCACCGGGCCTGGGGCGACGTGCACCAGCTGCGCGCCGCGCATTGGCTGGTGAACCTGCCGGTGCTCGGCCGCGCCTTCGTGCTGCAGGAGCTGCCGGTCGGCGGCTCGCGCGAGACGCCGATGAAGACGGGGCACGGCCTCGTCAACGGCCCGCACAAGGTGAGCTTCGGCTCCATGGCGCGCTACGTCTCGGACCTCGCCGACCTCGACTCCAACTGGTTCACCCTGTTCGGCGGGCAGGATGGCTGGCTCGGCAGCGCCGCCTTCGCCGACCAGATCCCGCTCTGGCGCGAGGGGCGCAGCATCCGCCTGCCGCTGCGGCCGGAGACGGTCGCGACCGAATTCCCACGCGTGACGGTGCTCCGGCCGTGAGCGCGCCCGACGGCGGGGGCGGCTCGGCGCCTGCGCCGGAGGGGCGCGGCCGCCTGACCGGGCCGCGCCGCGCCTTGCCGCCCTTCGATGCGACGCCGCTGCTGCGCGCAGCCTCGGCGCTGCGCATCGCGCAGGTGCAGCGCATGGATCCCGTCGCCGCGCAGGAGCGCCTGCTGCACCGGCTGCTCCGGCGCGCGGCGGGCACGCGGTTCGGCCAGGCGCACGGCTTCGCCGACCTCCGCACCGTCGCCGGCTACCAGGCGCGGGTGCCGCTGCGGCGCTACGAGGATTTCTGGCGCGACTGGTGGCAGCCCGCCTATCCGCTGCTGGTCGACGTCACCTGGCCGGGGCGGGTGCCCTACTTCGCCCTCTCCTCGGGCACCACCTCGGGGACCACGAAATACATCCCCGTCACCGCCCCGATGATGCGCGGCAACCGGCGGGCAGCGCTCGACGTGCTGGCCTGGCACCTGCACCACCATCCGCGCAGCGCGATCTTCGGCGGGCCGTCCTTCATGCTCGGCGGGTCGACGGCGCTGGAGCGGGTGGCGCCCGGCGTGCGGCAGGGTGATCTCTCCGGCATCGCCGCGGCGGAGGTGCCGGCGCTGCTGCACCGCTGGAGCTTCCCGCCGGCGGAGATTGCCCTCCTCCCCGACTGGGACCGCAAGCTGGCGGTGCTGGCCGAGGCGACGCCGGCCGCCGCCATCCGCGTCCTCTCCGGCACGCCGAGCTGGCTGCTGGTGCTGCTGGGGCGCCTGGCCGAGCGGCACGGCACCCCGCCGCTGCCGGGGCTGGAGCTGCTGGTGCATGGCGGCGTCGCCTGGGCGCCCTACCGCGACCGGCTGCGTCCCTTCCTGCCCGGCGGCTGCGCGACGCGGGAGGTCTATCCGGCGAGCGAGGGCTTCGCCGCGGTGGCCGACCGGGGCGACGGGGAGGGCCTACGGCTCACCCTGGACTGCGGCGTCTTCTGGGAATTCGTCCCGCTGGCGGAGCTGGACGGGCCGAGCCCGACCCGCCATTGGGCGGCGACCATCGAGACCGGCATCGACTATGCCGTCATCGTCACCTCCTGCGCCGGGCTCTGGTCCTATGTGCTCGGCGATACGGTGCGCTTCGTCGACCGGGCGCCGCCGCGGCTGCTGGTCACCGGCCGCACCTCCTACAGCCTCTCGGCCTTCGGCGAGCATCTGAGCGGGGAGGAGATCGAGGCGGCGCTGCTCGGGGCCGCGAAGGCGCTCGGCATGACGGTGGCGGACTACACGGTGGGGCCGGTCTTCCGCGGCGCGCAGGGGACGCATCGCTGGCTGGTGGAGCCGGAGGCGGCGGCCGCGCCGGCGCTGGCGGAGCGGCTCGCCCCCGCGGTGGATGCGGCGCTGGTCGCGGCGAACGAGGACTACGCTGCGCATCGGCAGGGCGGGCAGATGGCGGCGCCGGAGGTGGTGGTGCTGCCGCCCGGCGCCTTCGCCGGCTGGATGCGGGCGCAGGGGAAGCTCGGCGGGCAGCACAAGGTACCGCGGGTGCTGGCCGATCCTGAGCGCTTTGCCGCGGCGGAGGCGGGGTTGCGCCGGGGCCGGCACGGCGCCGCCGGGACGTGATCCGGCGTCAGCCTCCGGCGAAGGTGACGCCGTAGCGGCCGCAGATCGCAGCGACCTGCTGCGGGTCCATGCTGCGGCCCAGCGCGGCAAGCTCGGCGAACATCGCGCTGGTCCCGGTGCCGGGCGTGACGAGGACCAGCAACTTGGCGGTTTCCGCTCCATCGCAGCGGAAGCCATGCACTTGGCCGCGCGGACCGTAGAAGAGGCCGCCCGCGCCGAGGCGCGTGCCGGCTTCGCCGCAGTCGTCGCCCTCGATGACGACCTGGCCCTCCAGCACGTAGAAGGTCTCATCCTCGTTGCTGTGCCGGTGCGGCGGGACGCCGATGCCGGGCGGCACGGTGATCTCGACGCAGATGAATTGCCCGCCGGTCTCGGACGCTTCCGCCTTGTAGGCCAGGCTCGTGCCCAGCACCGTCTCGATGCGCCCCGCCCCGGCAGGCGAGACATGGTTGCGAGCCCCCTGCACCTCGGTGATTCCGCTCATTCCTGGCTCCCCGTCATTCGTCGCACGTCCGGTGGAAAGAATGCCTGCCCGATATAGACAGACAGACTGTCCATACGTCAAGATCCATCGATGGATGGGCGGAACATCAGCGCGACGGCACGGACGCTCGGCTACCTGCTGCGGCTGCCCTATGAGCGGTTGTCGGAGCAGGTCTACGGCGCGCTCGCCGCGGAAGGATTCCCCGAGGTCAGGCCAGCCCACAGCGCCGTCTTCCGGCACATCGCGGCATCGGGGTCGCGGGTGAGCGACCTGGCCGAGCAGGCAGGGCTGACGAAGCAGAGCATGGCCTATCTCGTCGAGACGCTGGCCTCGGCGGGCTACCTGTCGATCGCGCCGGATCCGTCGGACGGGCGGGCCAAGCTCGTCCGCCTGACCCGGCGCGGCCAGGCGGTTTCCGCAACGCTCGTCCGGCTGAGCCGGGACGCCGAACGGGAGTTCGCCGCCCGGCTCGCGCCTGGTCAGATGGCAAGCCTGCGCAGCTTGCTCGGCGAACTGGCCGAGGTGCTGGAGCGGCGCTGACCCGGACCGGCCACTGGCGGAGGCGGCGTTAGGGCAGCGCCCCTGCCCTGCCCTTCCGCGTCAGCAGGTCGAGCAGCAGCGCGTCGCGCTGGCGAACCATTTCCGCCTCGTCGCGCCCGGCCAGTTCCGCGGCGACGCCCTCGGCCACCTGTGCGCCAAGCGCCGGGTCGACCGAGAGCTGGCCGAGGTCGCGCCACATGCCCTCCGTCGCCTGCCAGAGCGGCTTCCCGAAGAGCGCGCCGATGCCGCCCGGCCCACCCGACAGATGCAGGTTGAGGAAGGGCCCGAGCAGCGCCCAGCGCAGTCCCGGTCCGTGCGCGATGGCGGCATCGATATCCGCCACGCTGGCGACGCCGGCCTGGACGAGGTGGAAGGCCTCCTGCCACAGCGCCGCCTGCAGCCGGTTGGCGACATGGCCGCGAACCTCCCGCCGCAGGTGGATCGGGTGCTTGCCCATTGCCCGGTAGAAGCCGAGCGCCTGCTCCACCGCCGCGGCCGAGGTGGCGCCGCCGCCGGCCACCTCGACCAGCGGGATCAGGTGCGGCGGGTTGAAGGGATGGCCCAGAACCACCCGCTCCGGATGGCGGGTGCAGGCATCCTGGAACTCGCTGACAGTGATGGTGGAAGAGCTAGTGGCGAGGATCGCGGCCGGCGGCGCGGCATCGAGGGCGGCGAAGAGCTCCCGCTTCAGCGCCAGCCGCTCCGGCCCGTTCTCCTGCACGAATTCCGCTGCCTCCACCGCCTCCTCGGGCGAGGCGCAGAAGCGCAAGCGCCCGGGCGAGGCGCCGGGGGCGAGGCCCATCGCCTCCATCGCCGGCCATTGCCGGGCGATGGTCGCGCGCAGCGCCGCCTCGGCGCCGGGCGCCGGGTCGCTGGCGGTGACGTCGAGGCCGCGGGCGAGGAAGCAGGTCGCCCAGCTCGCCCCGATCACGCCGGTGCCGATGATGGCGGCGCGCCGGATGGAGGGCTCGCTCATGCCGAAGGATCCACCACCTTCGCGCCGCGCCTGGCGACGAAATCCTGGAGCCGCGCCGCCGCCTCCGGCCCGGTCTGGGCCAGCGCGGCCATCATGCTCTCGACGAAGAGCCCGTCCTCCTCGCTCATGTCCTGGATGCGCGGCAGGGCCTGCAGCACGCCGAGCACGGTGAGCGGCGCCATCCCGGCGACCTTGGCCGCCAGCTCCGCCGCCTTCTCCAGCGCCTGTCCTGGCTCGACCAGGTACTGGGCGAGGCCGGCGCGCTCCGCCTCGGCGGCGGAGAGCACGCGGCCGGTCAGCATCATGTCCGTCATCCGCACCGCCCCGAGCAGCCGCGCGACATGCACCGAGGCGCCGCCGCCGACATAGATGCCGCGGCTGCCCTCCGGCAGGGCGAAGAAGGCGGTGGCGTCGGCGACGCGCAGGTGGCAGGCGCCGGCGAGTTCCAGCCCGCCGCCGACGGTCGCGCCATGCAGCGCGGCGATGGCCGGGATCGGCCCGCGGCGGATGACGGAGAAGGCGGCATGCCAGGCGCGGGAATGGTGGAAGACCTCCGCCGGCTCGCGCGCCTGGTGTTCGGCGAGGTCGAGCCCGGCGCAGAAGCAGGGGCCATGGCCGAAGAGCACCATCGCCCGCGCCTCGGCCTGGGCACGGCGCGCCGCGGCCTCGATCGCCCGGAGCAGCGCCTCGTTGATGGCGTTGCGCTTCTGCGGGCGGTTCAGCCCGATCCAGGCGGTGCGGTCGCGGAGCTCGTAGGTGACGTCGGTCATGCGGCCCTGCCTCCCGGAGCGGGGTTGCGCCGATTATTAAGCAGCATAATAATCCCCTCAAGGGGAAAAGCGTCTCAGCGATGCAGGAGCTTCCGCAGCAGCATCACGAACTGGCCGCGCTCGGCCGGGGTCAGCGCCGCGGCGAAGCCGGCATCCGTCTCGCGGTGGGCGCGGTCCATCTCGCGCCAGATGCGGCTGCCGGCCGGGGTCGGGTGGAGGAGGCTCGCCCGCAGCTCCGCCTGGTCCGCCTCGCGCCGCACCAGCCCGGCGGCCACCAGCCCGTTCACCAGTACCGCGACGTTGGAGGGCTTCACCCGCAGCTCCTCGGCGATGGCGCCCGGGCGGATGCCGGGATTGGCGACGATCAGCGCGAAGACGGAGAAGCCCGCCGGCGTCACCCCAAGGCCGGCGAAATTGCGGTGGAATTCGTCGAAGGACCGGAGCTGGGCGAGGCGGACGAGGAAGGCCGGGCTTTCCGCCAGGGAGGAGGTGATTGCATTCTCCCGGGGCGGGGCGATCTCGGGCTCGGGGACGGGCTTCGGCATGGCGCCGGTCTATCGCGGAAGCCTTGCCATCGGAAGCCCGGCAGGAGAAGAGAGGTATGATGCGCACACAGGTCGGGATCGTCGGCGCCGGCCCTGCGGGGCTCCTGCTCTCGCTGATGCTGGAGCGGCGGGGCATCGCCTCCGTCATCATCGAGCAGCGCGAGCGGGCGGCGATCGAGGCGACGATCCGCGCCGGCATCCTCGAGCAGACGACCGTCGACCTGATGGCGGAGCTCGGCGTCGACGGCCGGCTGCGGCGGGAGGGCGTGGTGCATCACGGCACCATCCTGCGCTTCGGCGGGCAGGACCACCGCATCGACTTCGAGGCGCTGACCGGCCGCGTCGCCACGCTCTACCCGCAGCACGAGGTGCTGAAGGACCTAATCGCCGCGCGCCTCGCCCAGGGCGGGGAAGTCCTGTTCGGCGCCCGCGTCACGGAGGTGGCGGGCGTCACGACGGAGCGGCCGGTGCTGCGCTTCACCGATGCCGAGGGCGCGGCGCAGGAGCTGCATTGCGACATGGTGGTCGGGGCCGACGGCTCCTACGGCGCCTGCCGCCCCGCCATCCCGGCCGACAGGCGGCGCGACTTCCTCCGCATCTACCCCTTCGGCTGGTTCGGCATCCTCTGCGAGGCGCCGCCCTCCTCGGAGGAGCTGATCTATGCGCGGCACGAGCGCGGCTTCGCCCTCATCAGCAGCCGCACGCCGGAGGTGCAGCGCATGTACTTCCAGTGCGACCCCAACGACAGCGTCGACAATTGGTCCGACGACCGGATCTGGGCGGAGCTGCAGGCGCGCGTCGCGGGCGAGGACGGCTTCCGGCTGAAGGAGGGCCGCATCTTCCAGCGGAACATCGTGCCCATGCGCAGCTTCGTCTGCGAGCCGATGCAGTATGGCCGCCTCTTCCTCGCCGGCGATGCGGCGCATGCGGTGCCGCCCACCGGGGCGAAGGGCCTCAACCTGGCGGCCAGCGATGTCTGGCACCTCGACCGCGCGCTCGGCGCCCACTTCGCCGGCGAGGGGATGGCGAAGCTGGAGGCCTATACGGCGACGGCGCTGCGGCGCGTCTGGCGCGTGCAACATTTCTCCTGGTGGATGACCTCCATGCTGCACCGCTTCGAGGGCGCCAGCGAGTTCGACGAGCGGCGGCAGCTCGCCGAGCTCGAGCATGTCACCACCTCCCGCGCCGCGGCGACGGCGCTGGCCGAGACCTATGTCGGCATGCCCTATGCCTGAGCCGCCGGGGTGACAGGCCGCTGCCGATCCGGCATAGCGGTGGCATGACCCGCCGCTCGCCCCTGCTGACGGCGATGCTGGCCCTGTTGCTGATGCTGCAATGGGGCCAGGCCTTCGCGCATTGCCTGGCGGCGCTTGGGTCTGGCACGGGCATCGAGATCTGCACGGCGGATGGCATCCGCATCCTGCACGTCGATGCCGATGGGCAGCCCGCCGGACCGGCCGGGGCAATGCATGACAGCTGCCCGGTCTGCCCCGGCGGCGAGGCGCCGGCGGCGCCCGAGCCCGGCCTTCCGGCGCTGCGCATCGCCTATGCGCCGGCGCCCGCCCCCAGCCGCGCGGGGCTACCGCCCGCCCCGGCCCGTGCCCCGCCGCAGCAGCCGCGAGCCCCGCCCGCCGCCTGACGTCAGCGCCCATCCCGCTCTCGTCAGGAGTTTCCGATCATGCATTCGCTTCCCCGCGCCACGCGGCGTGCCCTGCTGCTGGCCGGCCTTGCCGCGCCGGCCCAGGCCCAGACCACCCTCCCCGACCTCGTCGTCACCGGCCAGGCGCCGGGCTCGCCGACCGCCCCCTCCGTCGCCGAGCAGCGGGAGGCGCTGGAGCAAACCCCCGCCGCCGTGCGCTTCGTCGACGGGCGGGAGGTCGCCAACCGCTACGCCTTCACCCTGCGGGACGTGCTGGCGGATACGCCAGGCGTCTTCGTGCAGAGCCGCTACGGGCAGGAGCTGCGGCTCTCGATCCGCGGCTCCGGCATCGCCCGCGGCTTCCACCTCCGCGGCATCGAGGTGCTGCAGGACGGCGTGCCGGTGAACCTCGCCGATGGCAGCGGCGACTTCTACCAGATCGACCCGCTGGCGGTGCGCTCGGCCGCCGTCTATCCGGGCGGCAATGCGCTCGCCTTCGGCAGCTCGACCCTGGGCGGCGCGATCAATTTCGTCACGCCGACCGCGCGCACGGCGTTGGAGGCGAACAGCCTGCGCGCCGAGGGCGGGAGCTACGGCACCTGGCGGCTTTCCGGCCAGGCCTCGGCGGTCCTTGGCGACTGGGATGCGCTGGCGGCCGGCACCGTCACCCATTCCGACGGCTGGCGGCAGCACAGCCGGGGCCAGTACGAGCAGTTCAACGCCAATCTCGGCTACCGCATCAATGACCGGGTGGAGACGCGTTTCTACGCCGGCGCCTATATCGTGCGGCAGCTCCTCCCCGGATCGCTCGCCCTCTCGGATGCGCTGAACCGGCCGCAGATCGCCAATCCCAGCGCCGTCAGCGGCAACCAGGCGCGCAACATCTGGGCGGAGCGCTTCGCCAACCGCACCAGCATCCGGCTCGATGCCGGCCAGGTGGATGTCGACAGCTGGATCATCCACAAGCGGCTCTACCACCCGATCTTCCAGGTGCTCGACCAGGACGGGCTGACCTGGGGCATCGCGCCGCGCTGGACGCAGCGCTACGAGCTGGCGGGGCTGCGCGGCGAGCTGGTGCTCGGCGGGCGCTATTTCGCCGGCACCAACGACGCGCTGCAGTATGTCAACATCCGCGGCTCGCGCGGGGCGCTGACGGCGAATGGCGTGCAGCGGGCGCAGAACTACGAGGCCTTCGCCGAGAACCGGCTCTGGGTGCTGCCGACCATCGCCCTCGTCACCGGCGCCAAGGCGCTGCGCAACGAGCGGGACTACGAGAACCGCTTGAACGGGCAGAGCTTCAGCCGCGCCTATGAGGGGCTGAACCCACGGATCGGGGTGCTGTGGCAGCCGCGGCCGGCGGTGCAGCTCTTCGCCAACCTCACCCGCAGCCAGGACGTGCCGGATTTCTCCGACCAGCTGCAGACGGTGAACAACCGGCCCTTCTGGGTTCCGCTGCAATCGCAGCGCGCCTGGACGGTCGAGCTCGGCACCCGCGGCCGCTACGAGGGCTATGGCTGGGACCTGGCGCTGTTCCGCTCCAACATCCGCGGGCAGCTGCTGCAATTCACCGTCGACCCGAGCATCCCGGCGAGCACCTTCAATGCCGGCAACACGGTGAACCAGGGCGTGGAAGCCGCGGGCTATGTCGACCTCGCCCGCGGCGCCGTCGCGGCCGGGGACCGCGTCACCCTGCGCGGAAGCTGGACCTTCAACGACTTCCGCTTCCGCGCCGACCGGCAGTATGGCGGCAACCGCATCGCCGGCCTGCCGCCGCATGTGCTGCGGGCGGTACTCACCTATGCGGCGCCGGAGGAGCGTGGCTTCGTCTCGCCGGTGCTGGACTGGGTGCCGGAAGGCGCCTGGGCGGATTACGCCAACACGCTGCGGGCGAACCAGTATCTCAAGATCGGGCTCGAGGCGGGGCTGCGCGTGGCGCCCAACCTCTCGCTCTTCCTCGATGCGCGGAACCTCACCAACAAGCGCTATGTGAGCGACCTCGGTACCATCCAGAACGCCAGGGCGGCAGGGGCCAATACGGCGGTCTTCTACCCGGGCGAGGGGCGGAGCTTCTATGTCGCGGCACGCATGGGTTTCTAGAGCAAACGCCGATTAGGTGGAATCACCTGACCGAAGTAATTTGCTCGATCAAACAATGAGCTAGAGCGGGCTCCGTGAGCCTATGCGAACGGAAACCGCGCTAGAAGCCTGCCCGGGCATGATGGGCATTGGCCGGCTTGTTGCCGTGCACCGCCCGAACCTTTGGGAAATGCGGAGCAACGAGCACCAGGCAGGACTGCCTGCCCTCAGGCGGAACGACCGAATGGTGCCGGGCACCCCCAGGCGGCTGGCAGTGCTGTTGAGGAACCGAACCGCTTCGCGGCGTTTATGCACGGCGACCGTGGAAATCGGTCTCCATGAGAATCAGTGGAGCATTGGCATGAACAACATCATCTACATCGTCGGTCTCGTCGTCGTGGTCGTCGCGGTGCTGTCTTTCTTCGGGCTGCGGTGAATACGTAAATCCCAGGTTGGGCTGCAAGCGCTCGCGTTTCGGCTGCAAGATTTGCCGATGCGCCGATGGTGGACCGGGTGCTCGCGCGACGCTGATCGAAGCGTGGCCGAGCACGGCTCCGGCTTGATCGCCCAACAGCCCCGCCTCGTCCGCGACGGCCAAGGGCATGGCACTCTTTTCGAAGCCATGATCCCTATCGTCTTGGACAAGCCATCCATCAAACGCGTCGCCCAACCCCGGCACCGCTCCCAGGCGCCGCGCGGCGGTCAGCCGAGAAAGACCGCCCCCAGCATCCCACCCCCGGCCAGCACCCAGAGCGGGCTGTAATTCGTCCGCCAGACGAAGAGGGTCGAGGCCGCGACCACGACGAGCGGCATCACGCCATGGCTGTGCGAGGCCTCGGCCATGGTGATGCCGGCGGCGAGGATCAGCCCGATCGCCACCGGCACCAAGCCGCCCTGGGCCGGCTTCAGCCAGGCGGCACCGCGCAGCCGCTGCATCAGCCCCGCCATGCACCAGGCGAGGATGGCTGCCGGCACCAGCATGCCGAAGGTCGCCGCCGCCATGCCGCCGGCGCCGCCGATGCGCCAGCCCATCACGCTGGCGACAAGGATGTTCGGCCCCGGCGCGGCCTGGGCCAGGGCGTAAAGCTGGGAAAAGGTCGCATCGTCCAGCCAGCCGCGCAGCTCCACCAGCTGGCGGTGCATCTCGGGCAGCACCGCATTGGCGCCGCCGATCGCCACCAGCGACAGGATGGAGAAGGTGAGGAGGATCTGCAGGATCACCGCGCCGCCCCCCGGATCAGCCCCGCCCGCCAGAGCGAGAGCGCGATGGAGATCGGCCCCAGCACCAGCACGACCACCGGCAGCGGCAGGCCGAGCCAGGCGGCGCCGAGGGTTGCCAGCAGCAGGATGGCGAGCGCCTCCGGCCGCAGCTTCAGCTTGCCGGCCATCTTGAAGGCGGTGCCGATCACCATCCCCGCCGCGCCGGCCGCGATGCCCGCCATCACCGGCGCCACGGCCGGGAGCTGCCCGTAGCGGTCATAGAAGAGGCACAGCAGCACGAGGATGAGGAAGGGCGCGCAATAGAGGCCCGCGGTGGCCAGCAGCGCGCCCGAGAGGCCGTGGAAGCGCCGCCCGATCATCACCGCCGCATTGCCCACATTGGGCCCCGGCAGCACCTGGCCGAGACCGAGCACCTCGGCATAATCCCGCTCACTCAGCCAGTGCCGCTCCTCGACGATGACGCGCCGCGCCCATGCGGCGACCCCGCCGAAGCCAAAGAGGCCGATCTTGAGATAGCCGGTGAAGAGCTCGGCGGGACCGGGGATGGTGGTCATGGGCGGCGGGGCTTCGGGCAAGGCAGCTCTCCGGGCGGTCGCGCCATGCTCGCGCCGAACCGCCTACGGGTCCAGGCGCCGCCGCATCAGCGTGACCTCGCGGCCCTTGTCCTGCTCGAGGCCGACGCGCTCCCAGCCGAGGCGGGCATAGAGCGGCTCCGCCGTGCGGGTGTAGAGCCAGAGCTCGGCGACCGAGGCGGCGCGGGCGAAGCCCTCCACATGGCGCACCAGCGCCGAGGCATGGCCGCGCCCGCGATGCTCCGGCAGGACGAAGACGCCGGCGAGCCAGGGCGTCAGGTCCGGGCGGGAGGGCAGGTCGTCAGGCGCGAGGCTCGCCGTGCCGACCGGACGGTCGTCCTCGAACAGGACGAAGCTGTCCTCCGGCCCCCGGGCCGGCGCCTGGATCAGCGCCGTCATCGCCTCCACGGTCATGCCGCCGGGCTCACGGTGAAATGCCTCCACCACCCAGCGAGCGACCAGCGGGGCCAGCTCCGGCTGCTCGGAGACGGCGAGGATGCTCGTGGCCATCTACCGCGCCTTCACCGCCCGCCGGCCATGGCTGTCCTGCGGCACGCCGCGCTGCAGCGACATGTGGCTGTGGACGCCGACCCAGCGCCCGTCCTTCTGCCGCGCCAGCACGATCGTCGCCCGCCCCGGCCGGGGGAAGGGCCTGCCGTCCGGGTGGAAGCCGGTGCTGTCCCAGGGGGTGATGGCGACCGCCATCGCCCCGTCCGGCGAGGCCAGCACCAGCGTCTGGCCGAGGTCGAAGGCGAAGCCCTCCGTTCGCGGCCAGACATTGTCCCATTGCGTCTCGGTCCAGGCCTGGCGGCTGCGCACTAGCTCCTGGTAGGTGCCGAAGATGACGATGTTCTCGTGCCAGAAGGGATAGGCGGCGGCGTAGTCCACCTCCCGCACGCAGGCGGCGAAGCGCCCCAGCCAGTCCCTCACCGCCGCGGTGGTGGCGGCATCGGCTTCCGGCAGGGGCAGCGTGTCCATCAGATCTTCTCGCTCACCTTGATCGCCACCTTGCAGCCGGCCTTGATGGCGGCGCTCAGCAGCCGGTAGGCGGGCGTCAGCTCCGCCTCGTGCTCGATGCCGATATCGCGGTGCTCCAGCTCCTCGGCCCGGAACTGCACGATATGGGCGCGGAGCGCCGCCTCGTCCTCGCCGAGGGCGGCTTCCTGCGCGCCGTAATGCTCGTCGATCGCCTCCTCCACCGCAACGGTGCAGGCCATGGCAGCACGGTGGCCGAGCATGGCGGTCGCGGCGCCGAGGGCGTAGCCGGCGACATGCCAGACGGGCAGCAGCGCGGTCGGGCGCACCCGCCGCTCCGCGATCAGGCGGGAGAAGGTGTCGAGATGCACCTGCTCCTGCTCCTGCATGTGGCGGATCAGCCCCTCCCATTTCGTCCCGCGCAGGACGTCGAGCTGGCCCTGGTAGATCCGCTTGGCGCCGTACTCGCCGGCATGGTCCACGCGGATGGTCTCCTCTACCATCCGCCGGTCGGTCTTCCTCGTCATCAGCGTGCTCCTCTCCGCATCCAGATGGCGGCCAGGACGGAAAGGCCAAGCGCGTAGAGCAGGTTCATCCCCGCCATCGAGACCGGCAGGCCGGGGATGAGGTAGGTCGGCGCGTCGCAGGGCTTGGAGGGGGCGGCGGCCAGCGAGCGCATCAGGTCCTCGACGCTCGCCCCGCCCGCGGCGCGCGGCGCCTGGCAACCGGCGAGCGGCGAAGGCCACCAGCCCTGCTCAACCCCGACATGGAAGCCGGCGATCGCCCCCGAGGCCAGGACGGCGAGCACCGCGAGCAGGGCGAGCGGCCGCCGCGCCCGGGGCAGCAGCGCGGCGGTGAGGGCCAGCGCCGCCGCCAACCAATAGGGCGCCCGCTGCCAGGTGCAGAGCTCGCAGGGGGCGATGCCCCAGATGTCCTCGCTGGCGCGGGCGAAGAGCGGCGCGGCGACGGCGGAGAGGGCAAGGGCGAGCATGGCGAACATCCCGCCTGTGTGGCGCCGCCCGGCCTCCGGCGCAACTGGACCGCCGCACACGGCCCGAATAGGGTCGCGCCGGGATGGGGGGATGCACGCCGATGCTGAGGCTCTGGGGCCGCACCAGTTCGAGCAACGTCATGAAGGTGCTCTGGCTCTGCGAGGAGCTTGGCCTCGCCCATGAGCGGATCGATGCCGGCGGCGAGTTCGGCCGCACCACCGAGCCGGGCTACCTGGCGATGAACCCGAATGCCAAGGTCCCGGTCATCGAGGAGGCGGATGGATTCTCGCTTTGGGAGAGCAACTCCATCCTCCGTTACCTGGTCGCCGCGCACGCCCCCGGCAGCCCGCTCCACCCCGCCGCGCCGCGCGCCCGCGCCGATGTGGAGCGCTGGATGGACTGGCAGCTCGCCAGCCTCAGCGGGCCGATGACGACGATCTTCTTCACCTATGTCCGCACGCCCGAGGCCGAGCGCGACCACCAGGCCGCTGGCCTGGCGCGGGATGCGGCGGAGGCGCTCTGGGCGATGGTCGACCGGCAGCTCGAGGGCCGGGACTATGTCGCGGGCAGCTTCACCCTCGCCGATATCGTCCTCGGCCCCTACCTGCACCGCTGGTCGGCCCTGCCGGTCGCGCGGGCGCCGATGCCCCGCCTCGAAGCCTGGTATGCCCGCCTCCGCGAGCGCCATCCGGGCTTCGCCACCCATGTCGCCGTCGAGATGCGCTGAGCCATGGACCACCCGCTGATCACCGTCTGGGGCCGGGCCAATTCGGTCAATGTGATGAAGGTGCTCTGGTTGCTGGACGAGCTGGCCCTGCCCTTCCACCGCATCGATGCCGGGGCCGCCTTCGGCCGCACGCGCGAGCCCGAATACCTGGCGATGAACCCGAACGCCACGGTGCCGACCCTCGTCATGCCGCACGGCTACGTCCTGTGGGAGAGCCACGCGATCCTCCGCTACCTCTGCCGCACCCAGCCGGGTGGCAATGCCTTCTACCCGGAGGCGCCGGAGGCGCGGGCCGATGCCGAGCGCTGGATGGACTGGACGCTCGCCTCGATGAACGAGCCGATGCGGGTGATCTTCTGGACCTTCGTGCGCACGCCGCCAGCGCAGCGCGACCTCGCCGCGGCGGAAGCGGCACGCGCGGCGGCCGAGCGGCTCTGGCGCATCGCCGATGCGGCGCTGGAGGGGCGGGACTTCATCGCCGGCAGCTTCAGCCTCGCCGATATCGCCCTCGGCGGCTTTTTGCATCGCTGGTTCCAGCTGCCCATCGCGCGGCCGGACCTGCCGCGGCTTCGCGCCTGGTACGACCGGCTGTGGGAGAGGACGCCCTACGGCACCCAGGTGGCGGTCCCGCTGAGCTGAGATAGGGATCATCCGAATGGCGAGCATCGAGGCGGGCTTGGACGAGGAGACCCTCTGGGCGCTGGAGGAGCGTTTCTGGCTGGAGGGTTCCTCCGTCTATGACGACCTGCTGGACCCGGCCTGCCTCATGGCCTTTCCCGGCATGGGCGTGATGCGCGCGGCCGACATTCTCGACAGCCTCCGGCAGGCACCGCGCTGGGCCTCGGTGGCGATGACCGGCCGGTCGCTGGGCCGGGCCGGCGATGCCGTGCGGGTGCTCGGATACACCGCCGAGGGCCGCCGCGACGGCGCGGCGCCCTATCGCTGCCACTGCACCTCGACCTACCGCGCAGAGGGCGAAGGCTGGCGGCTGGTGCAGCACCAGCAAACCCTGGCGGGCTGACGCGGGCCCGCGACGGCGTGCGGCCTCCGCAGGCATGACGGCGGACGGTCCGAGGGACTTGCCCGATCGGCCAACAAGCCAGGGCGGGTTCTGGAGCCGAAGCGAACGGACGCCGCTCCAGGACGGCTTCGTCCGGAGGCGTCGCCCTGCCCTGTCATCCACAGCCGGGAGCATGTCCGGCGAAGCGGGCGAGCCGGAGGAGATGCCCTAGCCTTCGAGTGCCGCCAGGAAGGACTGGCCCCAGGCCCGGGCACTGTCCTCCCAGACGGCCGGGCGGTTGGCCTGCCAGCGCGCCACCCGCTCCTCCCGCGGCATGGCCAGCGCGGCGTCCAGGCTTTCGGCGATCTCGTCCGGGTCGAGCGGGTTGACCAGCAGCGCCCCCGGCATCGCCGGCGCCGCACCGGCGAAGCGGGAGAGCACCAGCACGCCCGGATCCGCCGGGTTCTGCGCCGCCACGTATTCCTTGGCGACGAGGTTCATGCCGTCCCGCAGCGGCGTCACCAGCCCGACCCGGGCGAGGCGCATGAAGCCGGCGAGGACCGGCCGCGGCACCGGCCGCGTCATGTAGCGGAGCGGCACCCAGTCCGGCTCGGCGTATTGCCCGTTGATGCGGCCCGCCCATTCGTCGAGCTCGCGCCTGAGGCTGCGATACTGCGCCACATCGCCGCGCGAGACCGGCGTCACCTGCAGGTAGGTCGCCCGGCCGCGATTGGCCGTGAAGCGCGCCAGCAGCTGGGCATAGCCGGCGAAGCGCTGCGGCAGGCCCTTGGTGTAGTCCAGCCGGTCGACGCCCATCACCAGGGCGCGGCCGACCAGGCTCTGCTCGAAGCGCCGCGTCTCGGCCCGCGTCAGGGCGCGCTCGGCCAGGCGCAGGAAGGCCTCGGCATCGATGCCGACGGGGAAGGCGGCGACGCGGCCGGCGGCCTCGGCCTGCCCCACCGTCTCGAGCGCGGCACGGAGATTGGCGGCATCGTCCTCGGTCTGCACGCCGATCACGTCATAGGCGGCGAGGTCGGTCAGCAGCTCCTCCGCCCGCGGCAGGGCGCAGAACAGGCCGTAGGGCGGGAAGGGCACATGCAGGAAGAAGCCCTGCCGTTGCCGGCAGCCGAGCCGCCGCAGCTCCCGCCCGAAAGGAAAGAGGTGGAAGTCGTGCGTCCAGACCAGGTCGTCCGGCCGCAGCAGCTGGGCGAGGGCGGCGGCGAAGGCGGCGTTCACCGCCCGGTAGCCGGCATAGTCCTCGCGCTGGAAGCGGGCGAGGCCGAGCCGGTAGTGCAGCGTCGGCCAGAGCACGGCATTGGCGAAGCCCGTGTAGTAGCGCCTGTAGTCCTCCCGCCCCAGGTCGAGGGTCGCGTAGGTCAGCTTGCCCTGCACCACCTCGGTCGGCCGCGCCGCGGTGGCCTCCGCAGTCTGGCCGGACCAGCCGAACCACATCGCCTCGCGCTGGGCGACGGCATCCTGCAGGGCCACCGCCAGGCCACCGGCCGTGGCGCCGCGGTCCTTGGGGTTGGGGACGCGGTTGGCGACGATGACGAGGCGTTGGCTCATCGCCCGGACGCGGCCTCGGAGAGCCATTCGCGCAGGACCTGCGGGGTGCCGAACATGTCGTCGAGCCGCCAGCCCTGGCCGCCATAGCTGCGGGCGGCCTCCATCCCGTGCTCGTCGGTCACGTCGTCGCCGATGAAGATGGGAAGGCGGCCGACGAAGGGCGCACGCGCCATCAGCGCATGCACGGCCGTGCCCTTGGAGGCGCCGCGCGGCCGCAGCTCCCAGGCCATGCGGGCCTCGAGCAGGTCGAAGGATCGGGGGTCCTGCGCGACGAATCCGGCGAGCAGGTCATGCGCCGCCCTCTCCGCCTCTGGCGCCAGGCGGTAATGGATGACGAAGCCATGCGCCTTGTCCTCGACCAACGCGCCGGGATGGCGGGCAACCAGCGCATCGGCAGCTGCCCGCCACTCGGGCGGCACGGCGGCGAAGCGTGGCAGGACGGGCGGGGCGAAAGGGTCCGGGCGCAGCGAGGCGCCATGGTCGCCCGCCTTCGGGATGGGCACCGGCAGGAACTGATCCAGGGCGGCCAGCGCCCGGCCGCTGACGATGGCGAGCGCCCCGCCGAGCCCCTCGGTCAGCCGCAGCAGCAGGGGCGGCAGATGCTCCGGCACCACCACCGCATCGGGGCGCGGCGCGATCTCCACCAACGTTCCGTCGAAGTCAAGAAACAGCGCAGCATCGACGATGGGCCCCAGGCCGGGGACGCGGGGCGGCGGCGGCAGGGTAATAAGATCAGGCATGCGGCCGGAACAAGCAGAGTTCGCGGCAGCGGTTGCGTCACGGCTGCGTGAGTCCGACCTGTCAAGCCGCGGGGCGATGCGTCTCCAACTGCCACAGGGCGAGCGCCGGCGGCATCACGCCGAGGATCAGCCAATGCACCAGCGCAGCCTGGCGGGTCAGCCAGCCGCTGTCCCACAGCACGACGCAGATCAGCTGCAACGCCAGCATCCACAGGATGGCGATGGCGAGGGCAAAGGTTTCGAGGTGCCAACCGCCTTGGGAGTTGCCGCGCATGCCCTGCCGTCCTGCTCCGGGGTTCGGCCTTCCGGTGGAAGGCTGGAGAGGGCGGGATACACGATATCGCGATAAAACTCTCTCAAAAACGTGATCCAAAGGGTCAGGCGAAGGTGATGCCGCCCTCGATCAGCGGCAGGGTCTTGTTGATGAACTCGGTGCTGTCGGCAAAAGACTGCAGCAGCTCGACCCGGCTGTGGCCCGCATTCATGTAGCCGAGCCAGGCGTCGTAACCGCCCTGGTCCGGCTCGCGCCCCAGGGTGTTCTGGTAGAGCAGCCGGACATAGCCGGCACTGTCGACGCTCGGGTACCGCGTCTGGAACTCGAGGCTGGCGGGGAAGGCCGCCGCCAGGTCGGACAGCGCGTGCCCGGACTTGGCGTAGTTGGTCCAGGCCTGCCAGCCGCCTGCATCCGGCGCCCGGCCGAGCGCCGCATAGTAGAGCCGCGCCACCCCCGCCCCGGTCTCGTCGAGATCCCAGATGCCGTTGGTCCAGAGGCCGGCGGTGCGGCTGTAGTGCTCGGCACTTTCGGAGAAGGCGGTGAGCATCTCGACCTTGCTGCGCCCAGCATTCATATAGCCTGTCCAGGCGTCGAGCCCGCCCTGGTCCGGCTCGCGCCCCAGGGTGTTCCGGTAGAGGAGGGTGACGAAGCCCGCATGGCTGACCGAGGGGTAGCGGGCGTTGAACTCGGCGCTGGTGACGAAGGCCTGGGCCAGGTCGCCGATCGAATAGCCCTTCTGCACGTAGCCGGTCCAGCTGTTCAGCCCGAGCGTGTCGGCCGAGCGGCCGAGGGCGGCGAGGTACATGCGCGACACCTGCCCGATGGCATCGCCCGGGTCGAAGACCAGCCGGCCATCGGCGAACTGGATGCTCTCCATCCCGCTGAAGCTGTCCACCTCGGTGCCGCGCGTCAGCGTACCAGCGATGTTGGTGGCCCGGTAGGCGACGTTGGTGGAGGAGACCAGGGTCGCGTCGCTGAGCCTGGTGGTGGTGGCGGCGGTCCACAGCTTGCGCGGCAGCTCCATGACCATGACGTCGTTGCCGGCGGCGCCCGTCAGCAGGTCGCTGCCGGCGCCGCCGCGCAGGACATAACGGCCGCTGTCGCCCGCGCTGATGGTGTCGTCGCCGTTGCCGCCGAGGAGAGTGGCCTGCACCGGGCCGGCGGCCGAGACGGAGATGACGTCGTTCCCGTCCCCGCCATCGGCGGTGAAGGCGGCGCCTGCCCCGCTGCCGGCCAGCAGGATCCAGTCGTCGCCGGAGCCGCCGAGGACATGGGCGCCGTCGAAGGCGGTGATGGTGTCGTTGCCGGCGCCGCCGAGGATGGTGGCACGGCCGGACTGGTGCAGCAGCGTGTCGTTGCCGGCGCCGCCATTGAGCTAATCCTGGCCGCCATCGCCGCTCAGCGTGTCGTCGCCGCCGCCGCCGATCAGGGTATCGTTGCCCGGCCCGCCCAGGAGCAGGTCCTGCCCTGGCCCGCCGTCGAGGGAGTCGTCGCCGCCGAGGCCGAGCAGCGTCTCGTTCGCCGCGCTGGCGATCAGGGTGTCGGCACCGGACGTTCCTGTAGCCACGATGGGACTCGCACCGTCTTGGTTCGGGCAGGGCAGGCGCCTGGCGCCCGGCCCCCGCGGAGGGCAGGAGCGGCCGGCACCCTCCCGCTTCCGCGATTGCGCCCGGCCTCGGCTCCTGCGTCAGCCTAGCGGACGAAGCGTAAATAAATCGTGGCGCCCTCAGCCGGCCCAGCGCGGTTTCCGCTTGGCCCTGAAGGCCGCGATCCCCTCCTGCGCCTCCTCGCCAGAGGCAGTCCGGGCGAAGGCGGCCGCCCCCGCCTCGGCATAGGCCTCGGGCGCGACGGGGCCAAGGGCGGCGAGCAGCCCCTTGGTCTCGGCCAGCGCCTCGGGCCCGCCTTCCAGCACCGCCGCGATCGTCGCGCTGGCCTGCGCCGCCAGCGCCGCCGCATCCGGCAGCACTTGGTGGACGAGGCCGATCCGCCCGGCTTCCGCCGCGTCGATCACCGCCGCCTCCAGCACCAGCCGGGTCGCCGCCGGGCGGCCCATGCGCCGCACCAGCCAGGGGAGGATCTGCGCCGGTACCAGGCCGCGCCGCACCTCGGGCGCGGCGAAGCGGGCATTGCCGGCGGCGAAGGCGATGTCCGCCGCGCAGGCGAAGCCGAGCCCGCCCGCATGGCAGGAGCCCTCGACCGCGGCGATCACCACCTGGGGCAGCGCCGCGATCTCGGCGAAGCGGGCGCCGATTCGCCGGTTGCGGGCCTGCTGCCGGGCCAGCTTCCGCTCCGGCGTCTCGTCCGTCGCCACCTCGGTCAGGTCGAGGCCGGCGCAGAAATGGCCGCCCGCCCCCGCGATGACCAGCACCCGCGCGCTGCGGTCCGCGGCGAGCTCGGACAGCAGGCGGTCCCAGGCCTCGCCCATGGCCGTGCTGATGGCGTTGCGCCGCTCCGGCCGGTTCATGGTGGCGCGGATGACGGGCCCCTCGCGGGTCACCAGCAGCGGGGTCTCATCGGCCATGGGCACTCACTCCGGCAGGAAGTCGGGGATGGAGAGGTAGCGCTCGCCGGTGTCGTAGTTGAAGCCGAGCACCCGCGCGCCGGCGGCCAGCTCGGGCAGCTTCTGGGCGATGGCCGCGAGCGTCGCGCCGGAGGACATGCCGACCAGCAGCCCCTCCTCCCGCGCCGAGCGCCGGGCGAACTCCTTCGCCGCCTCCGCCTCGACCTTGATCACGCCGTCCAGCAGCCCGGTCTCCAGATTGGCCGGGATGAAGCCGGCGCCGATGCCCTGGATCGGATGCGGCGAGGGCTCGCCGCCCGAGATCACCGGCGAGGCCGCGGGCTCCACGGCGAAGACCTTCAGCCCCGGCCACTCGGCCTTCAGCATCCTGGCGCAGCCGGTGATGTGCCCGCCGGTGCCGACGCCAGTGATGAGGGCGTCGAGCCCGTCCGGGAAATCCTCGAGGATCTCCCGCGCGGTGGTGCGGACATGCACCTCGGGGTTCGAGGCGTTCTCGAATTGCTGCGGCATCCAGGCGCCGGGCGTCGCGGCCACGATCTCCTGGGCGCGCGCGATGGAGGCCTTCATCCCGCCCGCCCGCGGCGTCAGGTCGAAGCTCGCCCCATAGGCCAGCATCAGCCGCCGCCGCTCGACCGACATGCTGTCCGGCATGACGAGGACCAGCTTGTAGCCCTTCACCGCGGCAACCATGGCGAGGCCGATGCCGGTATTGCCCGAGGTCGGCTCCACGATCGTCCCGCCCGGCTTCAAGGCGCCGGAGGCCTCGGCCGCCTCGACCATGGCCAGCGCGATGCGGTCCTTGATCGAGCCGCCGGGATTCGCCCGCTCCGACTTGATCCAGACCTCCGCCGTGCCGAACAGCCTGGTCATGCGGATATGCGGCGTGCCGCCGATGGTGGCGAGGACGTTCTGGACCTTCATGGCGGCTCCCTCCCGGTTGCAGCCGGGGAGGATGCGGGGCCGCCGCGCGCCCGTCCAGCCTTGCGCCCCGGGCGCCGGGGCCCAACCTTGCCGGAACATCGAGGAGAGCCGCCATGGACCAGCCCCGCCCCATTGCCCCGCCTGGCCGGATCGACGTGGTCTCGGATGCCATCTGCCCCTGGTGCTGGGTCGGCAAGCGCAACCTCGAGGGGGCGCTGGCGATCCTCGCGGAGGAGGGCGAGCGCTTCGAGGTGCATTGGCGCGCCTTCCAGCTCAACCCGGACATGCCGGCGGAGGGCGTCGACCGCGCCAGCTACCGCGCCGCCAAATTCGGCAGCGAGGCGCGCGGGCGGGAGCTGGATGCGCAGGTCGCCGCGGCCGGCCGGGCCGCCGGGCTCGAATTCCGCCATGACCTGATGCGGCGCACGCCGAACACCGTGGATGCGCACCGCCTCATCCATTGGGCCGGCGAGCGGAGCCTCGCGCTGCAGTCCGCGGTGAAGGAGGCGATCTTCCGCGCCTATTTCCAGCAGGGCCAGGATATCGGCCAGCGCGAGGTGCTGGCGGCGCTGGCCGGCGAGGCCGGGCTGGATGCCGAGGCGGCGGCCGCCTTCCTCGCCAGCGGCGAGGGCGCGGAGGAGGTCCGCGCCGAGGATGCCGGCTTCCGCCAGATGGGGCTCTCCGGCGTGCCGACCTTCGCGCTCGACGGGCATGTGCTGTTCAGCGGGGCGATGCCCGCCGAGCGGATCGCCGAGGCCATCCGGCGGGGGCTCGCCATCCTCCGCCGCCAGGCCGCCTGAGGCCGGGCTCAGTAGGTCGCCCGGCCGCCCGAGACGTCGAAGACGGCGCCGGTGGAGAAGCTGCAATCCTCGGTCGCCAGCCAGCAGGCGAGTGCGGCGATCTCCTCCACCTCGACGAAGCGGTTCGCCGGGATCTTGCTCAGCATGTAGCCGATCTGTGCCTCGGTCATCTGCTTGAAGATGTCCGTCTTCGCCGCCGCCGGCGTCACGCAGTTCACCCGGATGCCGGTGGTCGCCAGCTCCTTGCCGAGCGACTTGGTCAGCCCGATCACGCCTGCCTTCGCCGCCGAATAGGCCGCAGCATTCGGGTTGCCCTCCTTCCCCGCCACCGAGGCGATGTTGACGATGCGGCCGTAATCCCGCACCCGCATCCCCGGCACCACCGCCCGGCAGCAGAGGAAGACGCCGGTGAGGTCGATCTCGATCACCTGCCGCCAGGCATCCACCGGGTAGCTCTCGACCGGGGCGTTCGGCCCGGTGATGCCGGCATTGGCGACGAGGATGTCGAGCGGCCCGAGCGCCGCCTCGGTCGCCGCGAGCGCCGCCTCGATCGCGGCAAGGTCGGTCACGTCCACTCGCGCGGCGAAGCCGCCGAGGCGGGCCGCCTGCCGCTCCGCCTCCGCCAGGTCGACGTCCCACAGGGCGACGCGGCCGCCGCTCGCCGCCATCCGCTCGGCGATGGCGAGCCCGATGCCGCGCGCCCCGCCGGTGATGGCCGCGACCCGGCCCTTCAGGTCAAGCTGGTTCATGTCCATCCTCCCTCGATGACCCGAGGCTAAACCGGGGGCCCCGGCATGGCGATGCTGGCCTCCGCGCCGATCCGGGTTAGGTTGCCCGCTTCGGCTGGGAGTCGCAGGGATGGCCTTCGTGGTGGCAGTGGCGCAGCAGAAGGGAGGCGCCGGGAAGTCGACCGTCGCGGCCAACCTGGCGGCGGCGCTGGCGGCCGAGGGCCACCGCGTCGCCCTGCTGGACACCGACCCGCAGCAATCCCTCCTCCGCTGGCATCAGGAGCGGCAGAAGCAGGGCGACCGCGCCCGGCCGCTCAGCTTCGACACGCCCTCCGGCTGGCGCGTCCCCGGGGCGCTCGACCGGCTGCGGCGGGACCAGGACTTCATCATCGTCGACACCCCGCCCCATGCCGAGACCGAGGCGAAGCAGGTGATCCGCGCCGCCGACCTGGTGCTCATGCCGATGCAGCCCTCGCCCGCCGATTTCTGGGCCAGCGAGGCGACGGTGAAGCTGGCGGTCGAGGCGCATCGCCGCGTCACCGCCGTGCTGAACCGCGTCCCCGCCCAGGGGCGGCTGAAGGAAAGCATCCGGGCGGCGCTGGCCGAGCGCGGCGTGCCGGTGCTGGAGGGCGGCCTCGGCAACCGGGTGGAATTCGTCACCGCCTTCCTCGACGGGCTCGCGGTGACGGAATCCGCGCCGAAGAGCCCGGCGGCAGCCGAGTTGCGGGCGCTGGCCACGGCCATCGCCGCCATGTCCAAGGCCCATTCCAAGGGATGACCGATGCTGGGTAGCCTGTTCTACGCCCTCCACGTGCTCGGGGCGGTGCTCTGGGTCGGGGGGATGGTCTTCGCCGTCCTCGTCCTCCGCCCGGCGCTCGCGGTGCTGGAGCCCTCGCCGCGCCTCGCCGTGCATGAGGCGGCGCTCAAGCGCTTCTTCCTCATCGTCTGGCATGCCATGCCGACCCTGCTGCTGACCGGATACCTGCTGCTCTTCGGCTGGTATGGCGGCTTCCGCGGCGCGGGCTGGCACATTCACGTCATGCACCTCACCGCGCTGCTAATGGCCGGCGTCTTCCTGACCATCGTGACCGGGCCCTGGCGGGAGTTCCGCACTGCCCGCGCGCGGGGCGATGCCGCCGGCGCCGTCGCGCAGGCCGAGCGCATCCGCCAGCTCATCACCATGAACCTGGCGCTCGGCCTGCTGACCGTCCTGGTCGCCGCCTGGGGGCGGTTCGGCGGATGAGCGACGCGCAGCGGGACGCCCGGCCGCCGATCGAGATCAGCGAGGACGACTATCCGGAGATGGAGGCGGTGGCCGCCATCCAGCGCGGCCTCCATGCCTACAACCAGGAGATGGGCGGGCCCTACGACCGCGAGCCGGTGACCGTCCTCGCCCGCGACCCCGCCGGCCAGGTCCTCGGCGGGCTGCTCGGCCTGACCTACTGGAACTGGCTCTTCATCGACTGGCTCTGGATGGCGCCGGACCAGCGCGGCCAGGGCCTCGGCGGGCAGCTGCTCGAGCGGGCGGAGGCCATCGCCCGCGCCCGCGGCTGCACCCATGCCTATACCGATACCTTCAGCTTCCAGGCGCCCGGCTTCTGGACGCGGCACGGCTATGCCGAGTTCGGCCGGCTGGAGGGCATGCCGCCGGGCCATGCCCGCATCTGGTTCCAGAAAGCGCTCTGATGCTGGCGCTCGAAGTTTCGGCCCGCCCGGCGCCGGCGGACCGCAAGGCGGTGAGCCGCGGCCTCGATGCCCATAACCGCGCCGCCTATGGCAGGCTGGGCGGGACGGAGCGTTGGATCCTGGCGCGCGACGCGGCCGGCACGGTGCAGGGCGGCGCGAAATGCGAGATTGCCTGGGGCTGGCTCTATGTCGACTGGCTCTGGGTCGCCGAGGCCTTTCGCGGCCAGGACTGGGGCACCCGCCTGCTCGCGGCGGCTGAGGCGCTGGCGCGGGAGAACGGGTGCATCGGCACCCATCTCAACACTTGGTCCTTCCAGGCGCCGGGCTTCTACCGCAACCGAGGCTATGTCGAGGTCGGGCAGGTGATCGACATGCCGCCGGGCGCCATCCGCTACTGGTTCGCCAAGCGCCTCGATCCCGCCTGAGACGGCGTTTTTCCGCTGACAGATGCAATCGAGGCGTTAGAACAGGGGCCTGCGGTCAGCATTCCGGCAAGCTTGCCCTGCAATGCTGGGCCGCGTCGCGGTTGGGGGATTCGAGTCTTTGGGCGAGCAGCATGACCTGGCCGAGGCGGCGCCCGCGGTGGAATTGGCGCTGCTGCGGTCCATCGCGCTGGCGCTGGCGGAGGCCGAGGCGGCCGGCACGCCCCTGCCCGCCCGGCTCGCCGATAGCCTCGGGACCTGGCTGCAGGGAGGCTGGCTGGCCGGCGAGGCGCCGGACCGCGACTTCGCCCAGGGCTACCTCGCCGGGCTCGAAGCGGCTGCGCGGCACTGCGAGACCGCGGCCGAGCGACGCTTGGCCGAGCGTCGCCTCCGCTGGAGCCCGCTGCGCCGGCGCGGCCTCGGCCGTTGGGCGGCGCAGCTGCGGAGCGTCGCCGGCAACCTCCGCCTGATGGCGCGCGGCGTGCGGCCCCAGGCCGGTTGAACGGGACACAGGCGATGCTCGAACGGGTCCTGAGGCCGGCCAGGCGGCAGATCGAGGCGGAGCGCGACGACTACCGCGCCGAATACGAGCGGCTCTCGGCCCTGATCGGCCGCGCTGAATACGAGCGCGTGCTGCTGCAGCGCCATGCCGATGCGGCGATGGCCGAGGCGGCGGAACTCCGCGCCGAGTGGGATGCCCATGCCGCCGCCCGCGACGCCGCCGAGGCGGCGGCCGGGCAGGCGCTCGCCGATGCCGCGGCGATGCGTGCCGGCTGGGAGGAGCATGCCGCCGCCCGCCGGGCCGCCGAGGCCCGCATTGCCCCGGCCGAGGCCCGGGCGGAGGCGGCGGCGGCCGAGGCGGCCCGGCTGCGGTCGGGCTGGGAGGAGCACCTTGCTGCCCGGCAGGCGGCGGAGGCGGAGAGCGCCAGGCTTCGCGCGGACTGGGACGCGCATCTCGCCGCCCGCCAGGCTGCGGAGCAGGCGCGCAAGACCGCCGAATCCCGCTTCAACGAGCTCCGCGCCGCCGCCCTCCGCGTCCGCGCCGAGCGCGATGCCCTGCTGCAGGGCCGTGAGGCGACCGAGGCCCGCGCCGCCGAGGCAGCGGCCCTCGCCGGGCAGCACCGCGCCGCCCGCGAGGCGGCCGAGGCAGAGGCCGCCAGCCTCCGCACCGAGCGCGACGCCGCGCGCCGGGCAAAGGCGGCCGCCGAGGCTCGCGCGACCGAGGCGGGCAGCCTTGCCGAGCAGCACCGCACCGCCCGCGAGGCGGCCGAGGCCGAGGCCGCCAGCCTCGGCGCCGAGCGCGACGCCGCCCGTCAGGGCGAAGCCGCCGCCGCGGCCCGTGCCACCGCAGCGGCCAGCCTCACCGAGCAGCAGCGCAATGCTCGCGAGATGGCCGAGGCCGAGCTCGCCATTCTTCGCGCCGAGCGCGATGCGGCCTGCCAAGCGGAAGCCGCCGCCGAAGCCGAGGCCAGCAAGGCCCTCGCCGCCCGCGACAAGGCCCTGGCCGAGGCGCGGGCCGCCGTCGCCTCCCTCGCCCGGCTCGAAGCCGAGCATGCCAGCCTCAGCCTCGCCCGTAATGCGGCCGAGGACATCCGCAACCACGCGCAGGAGACGGTGATGATGCTGCAGATCCAGCTCCTCCGCCTGCGCGCGGAGACCGGCCGCCTCGCCCCGCCGGAGCCGGATGCGGAGGAGGCCGAGGAGGAATTCGAATTCGACGAGGCGTGGTACCTGCGGAAATACCCGGATGTGCAGGCGGCGGTGAAGGCGGAGTTCGTCGCCTCCGGCCGCGAGCATTACCGCCGCTACGGCCGCAACGAAGGCCGCCTGCCGGTGCCGGAGCAGCCGGTCAGCGCCTGAGGCCGAGCGCCACCTCCCGCCGCCAGATATAGAGCCCGCTGCCGACCAGCACGGCGATGCCGGCAGCGTCCCAGCCATCCGGCAGCTCGCCCCAGAGCAGCCCGCCCATCAGCGTGGTCCAGAGGATGGCGGAGTATTCGAAGGGGGCGAGCAGCGTCGCCTCGCCGCGCCTGTAGGCCTCGGTCATCATCACCTGGGCGATGGCGGAGAGCAGGCCGGTGCCCACCAGCATCGCCCATTGCAGGGGACTCGGCGCCACCCAGACCGGCAGGGCGAGCGCGCCGGAGACGAGCGTGGCGCCGAGGGCGAACCACAGCACGATCGTCGCATTGCTCTCGCCGGCGTGGCCCATGCGGCGGATGGTGATCATCGACAGCGCCCAGCACACCGCGCCCGCCAGCACGGCGAGGGTCCCCGGCAGGTGCCCCTGCCCTGCCCCGCCACCTGTCCCGCCCATGGGCAGCGCCATCAGCAGCACGCCGCCGAAGCCGACCAGCACCGCGATCCCCCGCCGCGGCCCGACGCGCTCGCCGAGCAGGGGGATGGAGAGCAGCGTGAGGAACAGCGGCATGGTGAAGCCGAGCGCCGTCACCGTCGCCAGCGGCAGCACCGCGTAGCCGTAGAAGGCGCCGGCCATGCCGACGAGGCCGGTCAGCATCCGCACCGCATGCAGCGCGGGGTTCCGGGTGCGGAGCGCGGCGATCCCGCCCGCCTGCCAGAGCAGCGGCAGCAGGGCCGGGATGGCGAAGAGGTTGCGGCACAACACCACCTGGGCCAGCGGCAGCTCGCCGCGCAGCCCCTTCACCAGCGCGGCGGCCAGCGAGAAGACGGCGGCCGCGCCCAGCACGCCGAGCACGGCGCGCCGGCGCCGCGCGGCGAGGTCCGAGGCGGCCTCGGCGGGGAGGATTTGGGTCGGGGAGTCCATGGACGGCGTTTCGGGGCGAGTCTAGGGTCCTCGGCGCATGAAAGCCAGATCACCCAAGGCGCCGCCGATCCCGGCGCATCCCGGACTCGAGGTGCAGGCGGATGAGGTCGTCTGGGACGGGCGCTTCCCGCTCCAGCGCGTGCGCTTCACCTACCAACGCTTCGACGGCGTCCGCTCCGCCGAGCTGACCTGGGAGCTCTGGCGCCGTGGCCGTGGCATCGCCGTGCTGCCCTATGACCCGGCGACGGATGCCGTGGCGCTGATCGAGCAGTTCCGCCTGCCCGCGCTGGCCGCCGGCCTCCCGGCGGTGATGACCGAATGCGCCGGCGGCTTCCTCGAGCAGGGCGAGGACCCGGAGGCCGCCGCCCGGCGCGAGCTGGAGGAGGAGACCGGCCTCCGCCCCGACCGGATGGAGCGCATCGGCCGCTTCATGCTGATGCAGGGCGGTTGCGACGAGACGATGTTCCTCTACGCCGCCCGCGTCGCCCTGCCCGAGGCCGCCGATGCCGGCACGCATGGGCTGGTGCAGGAGGGCGAGGATATCCGCGTGCTGATCCTGCCGGCGGAGGAGGCCTTCGCTCTGCTGGATGCCAACCGCATCGAGAATGTGACGGCCGGGCTCTGCCTCTGGTGGCTGCGCCACCACCGCGCCCGGCTGCGCCAGGAATGGGCCTGATGCCGACCGAGCTCCTCTACCGCGACGATGCCTACCTCACCGAAGCGGCCGCGACGGTTCTCGCCGCAGGGCCCGAAGGAGTGGTGCTGGACCGCACCTCCTTCTACGCCCAGGCCGGCGGCCAGCCCGGCGATGCCGGCTGGCTGCGCTGGGAGGGTGGCGAGATGGCCGTCGCCAAGGCCGTGAAGGGGCCGGAGGACAGCATCCTCCACCTCCCCAGCGAGGGTGCCGCGCTGCCGCCGGTCGGCGCCGCCGTGACGGCCGTGCTCGATTGGGGCCCGCGCCACCGCCACATGCGGATGCACACGGCACTGCACCTGCTCTGCAGCCTGATCCCCGGCGCCGGCGTCACCGGCGGGCAGATCGGCGCCGACCGCTCTCGCCTCGATTTCGACCTCGCCGCGCCACCGACCAAGGAGGCGCTGACCGAGGCGCTGAACGCCCTCGTCGCCGCCGACCACCCGGTCGGCGAGCGCTGGATCAGCGAGGCGGAGCTGGATGCCAACCCCTCCCTCGTCCGCACTCTCTCGGTGCAGCCGCCGCGCGGCGCGGGGCGCATCCGCCTGGTGCGGATCGGGCCGGACGAGGCGCCGGTCGACCTGCAGCCCTGCGGCGGCACCCATGTGCGCCGCACCGGCGAGATCGGCCGCGTCGAGGTGACGAAGCTCGAGAACAAGGGCAAGCAGAACAGGCGGGTCTATCTCGTGCTCGTCGGGGAGTAGGCAGTCGATGGAGAACCTGGTTTCCACGGAATGGCTGGCCGCCGAGCTCGGCAAGCCGGACCTCATGGTCTTCGACACCACGAAGTACCTGCCGAACGAGCCCCACGACGGCAAGGCCAAGTTCGCCGAGGCGCATGTGCCGGGCGCCGACTACTTCGACATCGACCTCGTCGCCGACCCCGATTCCGCGCTGCCGCACATGATCCCGACGGCCGCGCGCTTCGAGAAGCTGATGGGGCTGTTCGGCGTCTCCAACGCCTCGCGCATCGTCTTCTACGACCAGAAGGGCCTCGCCTCGGCCGCGCGCGGCTGGTGGCTGATGCGGCTCTTCGGCCATGCCCAGGCGGCCGTGCTGGATGGCGGGCTGCCGAAATGGGTGAAGGAAGGCCGCCGGACCGAGGCCGGCCCGCCGCCGCCCCGCGACTCCGCCGAGTTCACCGCCGACTTCCAGGCCGAGCTGGTGCGCGGCATCGGCGACGTGAAGCGCATCGTCCGTCAAGGTGGCGGCGGGGCGCTGATCCTCGATGCCCGCGCCAAGGGCCGCTTCGACGGCACGGCGGCGGAGCCGCGGCCGGGCCTGCCCTCCGGCCACATGCCGGGCGCGGCCAATCTCCCCTTCACGGAGCTGCTGAAGCCGGACCAGACCCTGCTGGACCCGGCGGCGCTGCGCGAGCGCTTCAGCGCCGCCGGGGTCACCGCGGAGCGGCCGGTCGTCACCACCTGCGGCACGGGCGTCACTGCCTGCATCCTCTCGCTCGGCCTGATGCAGGCTGGCTTCCCCGAACCCGCCGTCTATGACGGCTCCTGGACCGAATGGGCCGGCCGGCCCGAAACCCCGAAGGTGCACGCCTGATGCCGGACGATTCCATCCCCTCGACAAAGACCCAGGGCTTCGCCACCCGCCTGAGCCATGCCGGCCGCGCGGGGACGCATGTGCATGGCTTCGTCAATCCGCCGGTGCATCGCGGCTCCACCGTGCTCTTCCCGAATTGCGAGGCACGGCGGGAGGGCGCGAAGCGTCGCTTCGAGCAGTTCATGACCTATGGGACGCAGGGCGGCCCGACGCACTACGCCTTCGAGGATGTCATCGCCGAGATCGAGGGCGGCACGCGCTGCCTGGTCGTCGGCACCGGCCTCGCCGCCGTCGCGGTGCCGCTGCTCGCCTACCTGAAGGCCGGCGACCACTGCCTGATGCCGGACAGCGCCTATGGCCCGGCCCGCAACATCTGCGAGGGGCTGCTGAAGAACTGGGGCATCGAGACGACCTATTACGACCCGACGGTGGACGAGGAAGCGGCCGTCGCGCTCATCCGTCCGAACACCAAGGTCTTCTACACCGAGAGCCCCGGCAGCCACACCTTCGAGGTGCAGGACATCCCGGCCATCGCCCGCGCCGCGCATGCGCGCGGCGTCAAGGTGCTGATGGACAATACCTGGGGCATCCATCACTTCATGCCCTTCCAGCACGGCGTCGATGTCTCCATCCAGGCGCTGACCAAATATGTCGGCGGCCATTCCGACGTGCTGCTCGGCAGCGTCACGGTGAACAGCGAGGCCGACTGGCAGGCGGTGCGCAGCACCGGCTCGCTGCTCGGGCAATATGCCTCGCCGGACGATGTCTGGCTGGCGCTGCGCGGCGTCCGCACCATGGCCGTGCGCCTGAAGCGCCAGGAAGCGAGCGGGCTCGAGGTCGCCCGCTGGCTGGAGGCGCGGCAGGAGGTGAAGCAGGTGATGCATCCCGCCCTGCCGAGCCACCCGCAGCACGCCATCTGGCGGCGCGACTTCACCGGCTCCTGCTCGCTCTTCGGCGTCGTCTTCCAGCCGCGCTATGCGATGGCGGATGTGGCGCGCTTCATCGACAGCCTCGCCCTCTTCGGCATCGGGGCGAGCTGGGGCGGGTTCGAGAGCCTTGCCATCCCGACCACGGGCTTCATCACCCGCACCGCCGGCACCGGCGAGTTCGGCGGGCCGATGGCGCGGCTGCATATCGGCCTCGAGGAGCCGGCGGACCTCATCGCCGACCTGGAGCAGGCGCTGGCGACGCTAGGCGGCTGAGGCGAGCGCCTCCTTCAGCCACTCCCGCAGCCGACGGATGGCCGGTTGCGCGGCGGCCTCCGGCCGGGTGACGAACCAGTAGTGCTGCCCGTTGCCGCCGAAGCGGCGCGGATGGGCGAGGCAGAGGCTGCCGGCGGCGATGCGGTCCTGCACCGCCACCTCCGGCGCGAAGCCGATGCCGAAGCCGCCTTCGGCCATGCGCAGCGCGGCCTCCATGGAATCCGAGACGATCTCCCGGCGCGGCCCCTCCGGCAGGCCGAGCCGCGCCAGCACCTTCGGCCAGAACTCCGCCAGCGGCTTGATGCCGAGCAGCGGCCCCTCGGCGATCTCGGCCGGCGTCAGCGCCGCCCGGCCGGCCATCCGCGCCGGCGAGGCGAGCAACACGGCGGTGGTCGAGGCCAGCCGCTCCGAGGCCAGATGCGCCGGCGGCCGTCGCCCCATGCGGATGGCGACGTCGCAGGCGCCGCTCTCGAGGTCGGCGGCGCGGCTGGAAAGCTCCACCCGCAGCTCGATCCCCTCGCGCCGCAGCGCCTCCATCGCCGGCAGCAGCCAGCGCCCGGTGAAGACCGGTGCGCCGGAAACGGCGAGTGGCCCGCGCGGCGCCCGGGCTGCACCATAGGCCGCGGCGATGGCGCCGAACCCCTCGGCCAGCGCCGCGGCGAGGCTCGCCCCCGCCGGGGTCAGCGCCACGCCCCGATGCAGGCGGCGGAAGAGCGGCACGCCGAGCGAGGCCTCGAGCCCCCGCACATGGTGGCTGACGGCCGAGGGCGTCAGCCCGATCTCCGCCGCCCCGGCCTGGAAGCTGCCCTGCCGCGCCGCCGCCTCGAAGGCGCGCAGCGCGGCGAGCGGCAGGGCGCCGAAGCCGGCATGGTTCGCATGATTCAGGCTCATCCCACGGGAGAGACTATTCGTTGGACGCGTGTCCCGCCAGGGAGTCTGCTGACAGTCCAGAACTCCAGGGGACCGACCGGACCATGGCTGACTTCCGCGCGCTGAGGCCCGTCGCGCCCATCCTCATCGGCGCCTCGGTCATGCTGAGCCTTGCCATGGGGCTGCGGCAGAGCCTCGGCCTCTTCATGCAGCCGGCCGTGCAGGACATCGGCATCGCCGTCTCCCAGTTTACGCTGGCCGTTGCGGTGCAGAACCTGGCCTGGGGCTTCCTGCAGCCCTTCGCCGGGGCGATCGCTGGGCGGCACGGCTTCCGCCCGGTGCTGATGGTGGGCGTCGTCGCCTACCTCGCCGGGCTGGCGCTGCTGGGCCTGGCGCAGTCGGCCCTCATGGTGACGCTGGGGGCGGGGATGCTGATCGGGCTGGCGCTGGCCTGCACCGCCTCCGGCATGGCACTCTCCGTCGCCTCGCGGCCGGTCTCGCCGGCGCTGCGCAGCACGGTGCTCGGCATCGTCTCCGCCGCCGGCTCGCTCGGGGCGTTGATCGCAGCCCCCATCGGGCAGCTTCTGTCGGCCGGCTATGGCTGGCGGATCGGCGTCGCCGGCTTCTTCCTGCTTGGCCTCGCTATGCTGCCCGCCGCCTGGGCCGCGGGGCGCGTCGACAAGGTGGCGCTGCCGCCGGCGCGGGACGATGCGACGACGGCCGGCGCCGCCTTCGGCCTCGCCATGCGGCACGGGCCCTTCCTCGTCATGTCGGGGGCCTATTTCATCTGCGGGCTGCAGCTCGTCTTCCTGACGACTCACCTGCCCTCCTACCTGCAGATCTGCGGCATGGACCCGATGCTGGCGGCCGAGGCGCTGGCGGCGATCGGCGGCTTCAACGTGCTGGGCAGCCTGTTCTTCGGCTGGGCGGGCGGGCGCTGGTCCAAGCCGGCGCTGCTGGGCGGGATCTACCTGATGCGCTCGCTGGTGCTCGCCTGGTACTTCGCCGTGCCGCCGACGCCGGCCAGCACGCTGGTCTTCGCCTCCATCATGGGCTTCCTCTGGCTCGGCGTGGCGCCGCTGGTGGGCGGCATGACGGCGGAGATGTTCGGGCTGCGCTGGCAGGCGATGGTGCAGGGCCTCGCCTTCACCAGCCACCAGGTCGGCAGCTTCCTCGGCGCCTTCGGCGGCGGGCTGATCTTCGACCAGCTCGGCTCCTACGACCTCGCCTGGAAGCTTGGGGTTGGGATGGGTCTGGTGGCCGGGACGATCCAGATGCTGGCCGCCCTGCCGCGCCGCCCGGCGGCGCCGAGGCCGGCGCCGGCCTGAGCCGCCTCGCCCCGATACGAGAAAGGGGCCCCGGCCTACCGGCCGGGACCCCCTTCAACCCGTCGCACCCTGTGGCGCGAGGACCCTATTCCTTCAGGCTGACCGCCTGCCGCCCGCGCTGGCCGTCCCGCACGTCGAGTGCGACCTTCTCGCCCTGCTGCACATCGGCCTTGCCGGCGCGCTGCAGCACGGAGGAATGCAGGAAGACGTCCTGCCCGCCGTCATCCGGGGTGACGAAGCCGAAGCCGCGCACCTGGTCGAACCACTTGACGGTGCCGTTCACGGCATAGGTCGGGCCGCCCGCATCGCGGTCGCCGAAGTCGCGCCGCGGCGGACGATCGCCGAAGCCAGCGCGCGGGCCGCCGAACCCGCCGCCGCCGGCGCCGAAGTCGCGCCGCGGGGGGCGATCGCCGAAGCCGCCACCGCCGAAGTCGCGCCGCGGGGGCCGGTCGCCGAAGCCACCGCCGCCGAAGTCGCGCCGCGGCGGGCGATCGCCGAAGCCGCCTTCGCGAAAGGGCCGCCGTGCCGCACCCGCCACCGCTGCCCCGCCGCCATCGCCGAGCTTGCGTTCGGTGATGCGCGTCACCAGCCGTCGACCCTGCCGATCCGTGCCGATCTCGCAGACCAGCGTGTCGCCCGTCTCAGGCGGCTCGATCCCGGCCTCGGTCAGGGCGGAGGCGTGGAAGAACACGTCCTGTCCGTCGGGGCCGAGCACGAAGCCGAACCCCTTGCGGGCGTTGTACCATTTCACCTGGGCCTCGACGGGCCCGGCGCCGCCCTGGATGTCGCTGTCGGAAGGCACTTGCTGATTGATCCGTATCTAGGTCGAACGGCCCACGAGGATGCAGGACCGCTACTTGGAAGGATGACATCGCCGCCGCGACAAAGCGAGCACGAAATCATTCGAATCGGCCCGGATCGAAGGGTTTCGCATCGATCTCCGTCGCTTGCCCGGTCAGCATTTGCGCCACCAGCCGGGCCGAGCGCGGGGCCGAGACCAGCCCGACATGACCGTGGCCGAAGGCATGGACGACATCCGCCGTCGCCCGCGCCGGGCCGATGCAGGGCAGCCCGTCCGGCATGCTTGGCCTATGGCCCATCCAGACCCTCACCCGCTCCGCCGGCAGGTCGCGCGGCAGTCCGGGGAAGCTGCGCAGCAGGTGGTCGCGCAGGATCTCGGCGCGCTTCCAGTTGGGCGCGGCGGCGAGCCCGGCGATCTCCACTTGCCCGGCGCAGCGCAAGCCGCGTGCCGTCATGGTGACGGACATCTTGCCGTCGGAGGGCATCAGCGGCGTGCGCGGCCCGACCTCGGCGCCCTCGATCATCGCGTGGTAGCCGCGCTCCGTCTCGAGCGGCACCGCATCCCCGACGGCGGCGGCGAGCGGGCGCGAATGGGCGCCGGCGGCGATCACGGCGCGGTCGGCGGCAACCTCCCCCGCCTCGGTCCGCACCGCGCGCAACCGGCCCACCTCGAGGCGGAAGCCGGTGGCGCGGGCGGCGATGCGCTCGGCGCCCTCCGCCTCGGCCAGCGCCACCAGCGCCGCGACATAGGCGCCCGGGTCGCGGCAATGCCCGCCCTCCTCCACCAGCGCGGCGAAGCCGTAGCGGCGGTCGAGCTCCGGCTCGCGCTGGCGCAGCTCATCGGCGGAAAGCTCGATCCACTCCACGCCGACCTGGCGGCGGATGCGCCAGGCCATGGCCTCCGCCTCGTATTCGGCGCGGGAGGGGTAGATGTACATCAGCCCCCGCCGCTCGATCAGGTGGCCGACGCCGGCCGCCTCGGCGAGTACGGCATGCAGCGCCGGCGCGCCCTGCAGAAGCGCCCGCAGCGCCTGCGCCGTCCTCAGCACCCGCGCCTCGGTCCAGCCGGAGGCGAGGTAGCGCGCCAGCCAGGGCAGCACGCGCGGGAAGTACCCCCAGCGGATGGCGAGCGGCCCGAGCGGATCGGCGAGGAAGCCGGGGACCTTGCGCCAGAGCCCCGGCACGGCGGGCGGGATGACGGACATCGGGCTCAGCCAGCAGCCATTGCCATAGCTCGCCGCCTGCTCGCCCCCTGGCGGCCCCGGCTCGATGATCGTCACCCGATGCCCGACGCGCAGCAGTTCAAGCGCCGTGCAGGCGCCGAGGATGCCGCCACCAATGACGACGCTATGGGTCAACGCTGCACCCGCCCGGGGTCGCCCCCGGCCAGCAGCGAGACATGGGCGGAGACGACCCGCCAGCCCTGCTCCGGCAGCCGGGCCATAATCTTTGTCTCGCGCCCGATCAGGCCGCTGTCCTGGCGCTGGTATTCCAGGTGGGTGCAGGCGAAGTCCTGCCCGAAGCTGGTGACCTGCACCCGCCGGATGGCGCGCGGCGCATAGCGGGCGACGCTCGCCCGGAAGGCGCGGATCGCCTCGATCCCGTAGAGGATCTCGGTGATGCCGAAGCGCACTGTCCGCGGGTCCGCCCAGAAGCAGGCATCCAGCGTGGCGGCATCGTTGGCGGCGATCGCCGCTTCGTAGCGGTCGAAGAGGGCGCGGGCTTCGGCGATCACCGCCGGGTCGTCGATCTGCATGTGGCAAGGATGCAGCGCTTGCGCTTGCCGAGCAAAGATTACGCGCAGTTCATGTGCAGCGGCTCACGGAATACTGAATACTCATCGGATCACGCTTTCGTGGGACCCGCCATGCTGGACGCCCTGACTACCCGCCCCGCCTCCCCCGCCGCACTCGGGCTCCACAGCCTGGCCGAACAGGGCTTCCTCTTCGCCACCGGCATCGAGAACAGCGCGCCCACCATCCAGAATGGCCGCGTCCGTCGCGACCAGATGGCCGAATGCGGCCATTACGACCGCTGGCGGGAGGACCTGGCGCTGGTGAAGGAGATCGGCTGCGGCGTCCTGCGCTACGGCCCCCAGCTCCACACCAGCCTCCGCGGCCCGGGCCTGCACGACTGGGCCTTCGCCGACGAGACCTTCGCCGAGGTCCGCCGCCTCGGCATCCTGCCTGTGGTCGATCTCTGCCATTTCGGCGTGCCCGACTGGATCGGCGACTTCCAGAACCCGGATTTCCCCGAGCTCTTCGCCGCCTATGCCGAGGCCTTCGCCCGGCGCTTTCCCTGGGTGCAGCTCTACACCCCGGTGAACGAGATGTTCATCACCGCCGTCTTCTCGGCCAAGTACGGCTGGTGGAACGAGCAGCGGACGGATGACCGCAGCTACGTCACCGCCATCAAGAACATCGTCCGCGCCAATGTCATGGCGATGCAGGCGATCGTCCGCGTGCGGCCGGATGCGATCTTCATCCAGTCGGAGTCGACCGAGCAGTTCCACCCGGAATGCCCGGACTCGCTCATCCATGCCGAGCACCGCAATGCCGAGCGCTTCCTGACGCTCGACCTCAACTACGGCCACCGCGTCTGCTCCTCGATGTACGAGTACCTGCTCGACAACGGGATGACGCGGGAGGAGTACCACTTCTTCCAGCGCTCGGCCCCGGCCCTGAAGCGCCATTGCATCATGGGCAACGACTGGTACGCGACCAACGAGCACATCATCGGCGCCAACGGCCACAGCCGCTGGGCCGGCGAGGTCTTCGGCTACGACACGGTGACGCGGGACTACTACGCCCGCTACGGCCTGCCGATCATGCATACCGAGACCAACATGGACGAGGGCCCCCGCGGCGACGAGGCCGAGCGCTGGCTGTGGAAGCAGTGGTCCGGGCTGATGCGCCTCCGCCGCGACGGCGTGCCCATCCTCGGCTTCACCTGGTACTCGCTGACCGACCAGATCGACTGGACCCACGCGCTCCGCGAGCGCCGCGGCGACGTGAACCCGCGCGGGCTCTACGACCTGGACCGCAAGATCCGGCCGGTCGGGCGGGCCTATCAGCGGCTGATCGAGGGCTGGCGGCCGGTGCTGGCGCAGCAGGGGCATTGCCTCCGGCTGCCGGTGACGGCCTGAAAAAAGAAAGGCCGGGGAGAAGGTATTCTCCCCGGACCCCTCATCTACTTCTGCGACTTCAGCCGGCGGCGGCGACGGCGCGCTTGGCCATGACCGTGACTAGGTGGGCGCGGTACTCGGCGCTGCCATGGATGTCGCTGTTCAGCCCATCCGCCGGCTGCTTCACGCCGGCAACGGCGTCGGGGGACCAGTTGGCCGCGAGCGCATTCTCCATCTCCGCCTGACGGAAGACGCCCGGGCCGGCGCCGTTGATCGCAACGCGCACCCCGCCGCCGGTCTTGGCGACGAAGGCACCCGCCATCACGTAGCGGCTGGCCGGGTTGCGCATCTTGGCATAGCCCGACTTCTCCGGGATCGGGAACTCGATCGCCACCAGCAGCTCGCCCGGCTCCAGCGCCGTGGTGAACATGCCCTGGAAGAAATCGTCCGCCACGATGCGCCGCTTGTCGGTGACGATCGTCGCATTCAGCCCGAGCACCGCCGAAGGGTAGTCCGCCGCCGGGTCGTTGTTGGCGACGCTGCCGCCGATCGTGCCCCGGTTGCGCACCTGCGTGTCGCCGATGGTGGAGGCCATCTGAGCGAGGGCCGGGATCGCCGCCTTCACCTCGGGGCTGGTCGCCACCTCGACATGCTTGGCGAGCGCGCCGATGACGAGCTTGTTGCCCTCCCGCTTGATCCCCTTCATCTCGGCGATGCCGGAAAGGTCGACGACGGAGGTCGGCTTGTTCAGCCGGTGCTTCAGCGCCGGCAGCAAGGTCTGCCCGCCCGAGATCGGCCGCGCATCCGGATCGGCCGAGAGCAGCTTCACCGCATCCGCCAGCGAGCCGGGCTTGTGGTACTCGAAGTCATACATCGCTCGATCCCCTGATCATTCCGCGGCCATGGCCGGCCGGCTTGCGTTGATGATGCCCCAGACTTTCGCCGCCGTCGCCGGCATCTCGATATGCCGGACGCCGTACTCCTTCAGCGCATCCACGACGGCATTGATGACCGCCGGCGGCGAGCCGATCGCCCCCACCTCGCCGCAGCCCTTCACCCCGAGCGGGTTGTGGGTGCAGAGGGTGGTATGCGTGGCGACACTGACGGGCGGCAGGTCGTTCGCCCGTGGCATCTGGTAGTCCATGAAGCTCGCCGAGACGAGTTGGCCCTCGCTGTCGTAGACGCAGGATTCGAGCAGCGCCTGGCCGATACCCTGCGCCACGCCGCCCTGCACCTGGCCCTCGACGATCATCGGGTTGATGACCCGCCCGACATCGTCGACGGCGGTGAAGTTGACCACGGTGGTGATGCCCGTCTCCGGCTCGATCTCGACCTCGCAGATATGGCAGCCGCCGGGATAGGTGAAGTTCTTCGGGTCGTAGAAGGCGGTCTCGTCGAGGCCGGGCTCCAGCTCCTCGATCGGGTAGTTGTGCGGCACATAGGCGGTGAGCGCGATCTCGCCCCAGGACTTGGTCTTGTCCGTCCCGGCGACGCGGAAGGTGCCGCGGTCGAATTCCACGTCCTCGACCGAGGCCTCCATCAGGTGGGCGGCGATACGCCGCGCCTTGGCGACGATCTTGTCCATCGCCTTCACCATGGCCGAGCCGCCGACCGCGAGGCTGCGGCTGCCATAGGTGCCCATGCCGAAGGGGATCTTGGCCGTGTCGCCATGCACGATGTCGACCTGCGCCAGCGGCACGCCGAGCCGGTCGGTGACGAGCTGGGCGAGCGTCGTCTCATGCCCCTGGCCATGGCTGTGGGTGCCGGTCAGCACGGTGACGCTGCCGGTCGGATGGACGCGGATGGTGCCGACCTCGTAGAGGCCCGCCCGCGCCCCGAGCGAGCCCACCACGGCCGAGGGCGCGATGCCGCAGGCCTCGATATAGGTGGAGATGCCGATGCCGCGCAGCCTGCCGCGCGCCTTGGCCTCCGCCCTCCGCGCCTCGAAGCCGGCCCAGTCGGCCGTCTTCAGCGCCTGGTCGAGCGTTGCCGTGTAGTCGCCGCTGTCGTATTGCAGGGCGACCGGCGTCTGGTAGGGGAAGGCGTCGTTCGGGATGAAGTTGCGCCGGCGGATCTCGATCCGGTCCATCCCCGTCTCGGCCGCCGCCACATCCACCAGCCGCTCGAGCAGGAAGGTCGCCTCCGGCCGCCCGGCGCCGCGATAGGCATCGACCGGCACGGTGTTGGTGAAGACCGCCTTCACCTCCGCATAGACGGTCGGCGTGGTGTACACGCCGGCCAGCAGCGTCGCGTAGAGATAGGTCGGCACACTGGTGGCGAAGGTCGAGAGATAGGCGCCCATATTGGCGAGCGTCTGGACGTGCAGCGCCAGGAACTTGCCGTCCGCATCCATGGCGAGCCGCGCCTTGGTGACGTGGTCCCGCCCATGCGCATCGGTCATGAAGCTCTCGGTGCGCTCGGCCGTCCACTTCACCGGGCGCTTCACGCGGCCCGCGGCCCAGGTGACGATCGCCTCCTCGGCATAGTGGAAGATCTTGCTGCCGAACCCGCCGCCCACATCCGGGGCCACGACCCGCAGCTTGTGCTCCGGCAGGTGGAGGACGAAGGCGCCCATCAGCAGCCGGATCACATGCGGGTTCTGGCTGGTGGTGTAGAGGGTGTAGTCCTCCGTCGTCGGGTCGTAGTCGCCGATGGCGGCACGGGGCTCCATCGCATTCGGCACCAGCCGGTTGTTCACCAGCTCGAACTCGACCACCTTGGCCGCCTTGGCGAAGGCCGCCTCGTTGACCGCCTTGTCGCCGATATGCCAGTCGTAGCAGACATTGCCGGCGACGCCGTCATGCACGAGCGAGGCGCCCGGGGCGAGCGCCGCCTCCATGGTGGCGACCGCCGGCAGCACCTCGTACTCGACCTCGATCGCCTCCGCGGCATCCTTGGCCTGGGAGCGAGTCTCGGCGATCACCGCCGCGATGGCGTCGCCGACGAAGCGCGCCTTGCCGACCGCGAGCACCGGGTGCATCGGCTCCGCCATCGGCGTGCCGTCCTTGTTGTGGATCTGCCAGCCGCAGGGGATGCCCCCGAGGTCCGGCATGTCCGCCCCGGTGAAGATGGCGACCACGCCCGGCATCGCCGCCGCCGCCGCGGTATCGATGGAGACGATCCGCGCATGGGCATGCGGGCTGCGGAGGATGGCCGCATAGGTCTGGTTGGGGCGGTTGATGTCATCGGTGTACTGGCCGCGGCCGGACAGGAAGCGCAGGTCTTCCTTGCGCCTGACGCTGGCGCCGATGCCTTCGAACGGGGTCACGACATTCATCTGCAACGCCTCCCTGGGTGCTGCGCGCCCCGCCTTGTGCGGCAGGGTCTCTTATGATGCGGCGCGCGGGGGATACCGCGCGCCCTTGGGGTACCCGCTTACTCGGCCGCCGGCGCCAGCGTCTGGGCGCGGCCGTGCATCACGTCCTGCGCCGCGGCAATCGCCTTGACGATGTTGTGGTAGCCCGTGCAGCGGCAGAGATTGCCCTCGAGCCCCTCGCGGATCTCCTTCTCGGAGAGGCCATCGGGATGCTTTTGCACCAGGTCGATGGCCGACATCACCATCCCCGGCGTGCAGAAGCCGCATTGCAGGGCGTGGTACTCGCGGAAGGCCTCCTGCATCGGGTGCAGCGTGCCATCCGGCTTGGCCAGCCCCTCGATGGTCGTCACATGGCTGCCATTGGCCTGGAGGGCCAGGATGGTGCAGGCCTTCACGCTCTCGCCATCGACATGGACGACGCAGGCGCCGCACTGGCTGGTGTCGCAGCCGACATGGGTGCCGGTCAGCCGCAGCTTCTCCCGCAGCAGCTCCACGAGGAGCGTGCGGCCCTCGACCTCGACCGTGCTGGACTTCCCGTTCACGGTCAGTGTTACCTGCGGCATGCCGCGCCTCCCCCGATCCATTGCAACCCGGCGCCCCACGCAACGAAGGGCGCCTGTGGATGGAAAGGTCGCCTCGCCCCCGGCTTCCGTCAAGGACCAGCGCAGGGGTCAGCCGCGCAAGCCCGGCTCCGGCGCCGGAATCAGCCGTTTCCGCCCCCGCGTCAGCAGCAGCAGCAGGCCAAGGACCAGGGTGCCGACCGGCCAGAGGGTCCAGAGCGTGCCGATGGCCATGGCGCCGAACATCCCGGCGCCCATCGCCACCTCCGGGTCGGGCCCGGCGAGGTAGGGGGTGACGGCGGCGCAGGTGCCGAGGCTGCCGACCGCCATGAGCAGCTGGAAGCCCCAGAAGCACCATTTCACCATCCGGCCGAAGCGGCTCCGCCGCTCCCGCACCTCGAGCAGGACCGGCTCGGCCATCCGGTCACACCGCCATCAACGCCTGGCCCTTGGCCACCGCAAGCGGGTTCCGGTCGGCCGGCAGGTCGTGCAGGTGGCAGGCGGCCATGTGCCCCGCGTCCAGCGCGGTCGGGATGGGGTGGAGCGGCGGCTCCTCCACCCGGCAGCGGTCGAAGGCATAGGGGCAGCGGGTGTGGAAGCGGCAGCCGGTCGGCGGGTTGATCGGGCTCGGCACGTCGCCCTTGAGGATGACCCGCTCCCGCGCCTTGCCCGGCATGGGCACCGGCACGGCGGAGAGCAGCGCCTCCGTATAGGGGTGCTTCGGCGCGGCGAAGAGGCTGCGCTTCGGCGCCACCTCCACGATCTTGCCGAGATACATCACCGCCACCCGGTGCGTCATGTGCTCGACGATCGCCAGGTCGTGGCTGATGAAGAGCAGGGCGAGGCCGAGCTGCTCCTGCAGCTCCTGCAGCAGGTTGACGATCTGCGCCTTCACCGAGACGTCGAGCGCCGAGACCGCCTCGTCGCAGATGATGAGGTCCGGCTCGGCGGCCAGGGCGCGTGCGATGCCGATGCGCTGGCGCTGCCCGCCGCTGAACTCGTGCGGCCAGCGGTTCACCGCGTCGCGCGGCAGCCGCACCGTGTCCATCAGCTTGCCGACCCTCTCCTCGAGGTCGGCGCCGTTGCGCGCCAGATCGAAATTGCGGATCGGCTCGGCCAGGATGTCGCGCACCCGCATGCGCGGGTTGAGCGAGGAGAAGGGATCCTGGAACACCACCTGCATGCGCCGCCGCAGCGGCCGCAGCACGCTGGCCGACATGTCGTCGATCCGCGTGCCGTCCAGCACCACCTGCCCGGCGGTGATGGGAAAGAGCTGCAGGATGGCCTTGCCCACGGTCGACTTGCCGCAGCCGCTCTCGCCGACCAGGGACAGCGTCTCACCCTTGTTGATGTAGAAGGAGACGCCGTCCACCGCATAGACCTTGCCGGTGACGCCGCCGAAGAACCCGCCCTTGATCGGGAAGTGCTTCTTCAGGTCCTGGACATCGAGCAGCGGGGAACTCATGCGGCGATCGCCCCTTCCTTGAGCGCGTAGTGGCAGGCGGCGACGTGGCCCGGCGCCTTCTCCTCCAGCGCCGGCGCGACCTGCACGCAAAGGTCAGTCGCATGCGGGCAGCGCGAGGCGAAGACGCAGCCGGGGATCTTCTGCTTGAGGCTCGGCACCAGGCCGGGGATCTCGGCCAGCCGCGTCTCCGTCCCGGTCAGCGAGGAGCCGAGCTTCGGCATGGAGCCGAGCAGCCCCTGCGTGTAAGGGTGGCGCGGGGTGTTGAAGAGCTCGACGACCGGCGCCTCCTCCACCTTCTTGCCGGCATACATGACCACCACCCGCTCCGCGACCTCGGCGACGACGCCGAGGTCATGGGTGATGAGCACGATGGCGGCGCCGACGGTGTTCTTCAGCCCGCGCATCAGCTCGAGGATCTGTGCCTGGATGGTCACGTCGAGCGCCGTGGTCGGCTCGTCGGCGATCAGCAGCTTCGGGTTGCAGGCGAGCGCGATGGCAATCATCACCCGTTGCCGCATGCCGCCCGAGAGCTGGTGCGGATACTCCCGCACCCGTCGCCCCGGCTCCGGGATGCCAACCAGCTTCAGCATCTCGACCGCCTTGGCCTCGGCATCGCGCGCCGAGAGGCCCTGGTGCAGGCGGAGCGTCTCGCCGATCTGCCGGCCGATATTCAGCACCGGGTTCAGCGAGGTCATCGGCTCCTGGAAGATCATGCTGATCTCGTTGCCGCGGATGGCGCGCATCTCGGGCTCGGATAGCGTCAGCAGGTCCCGGCCCTGGAAGCGGATGGAGCCGGCGATCTTCCCTGGCGGCTCCGGGATCAGGCGGAGGATCGACATCGAGGTCACGGATTTCCCGCAGCCCGACTCGCCGACGATCGCCACCGTCTCCCCGGCATTGACCTGGAAGCTGACGCCATCCACCGCGCGGTTGATGCCATCCGGCGTGCGGAAATGCGTCTGCAGGTTCTCGACGACGAGGAGGGGCTCGGCCATGGCGTCAAACCCTCTTCGCCATGCGCGGGTCGAGCGCATCGCGCAAGCCATCGCCCAGCAGGTTGATGGCGAGAACGGTGATGGAGAGAAAGACGGCGGGGAAGAAGACGATATAGGGCTTCACCTGCCAGAGCGCCCGGCCCTCCGCCATGATGTTCCCCCAGGAGGGGATGATCGGCGGCGTGCCCGCGCCGATGAAGGAGAGGATCGCCTCCGTGATCATCGCCGCGCCGCAGACATAGGTCGCCTGCACGGTGATCGGCGCGAGAGTGTTCGGCAGGATGTGGCGGAGGATGATGCGCGGCGTCCGCGTCCCCGCCGCCACCGCGGCATCGACATAGGGCTGCTCGCGCAGCGAGAGCACCACGCCGCGCACCAGGCGCGAGACGCGTGGGATCTCGGCGATGGTGATGGCGAGGATCACGTTCTGCACGCTGCCCCGGGTCAGCGCCATCAGCGCGATCGCCAGCAGGATGGAGGGGATCGACATCATCCCGTCCATGATCCGCATGATGATGCTGTCCGCCCAGCGCACATAGCCGGAGACGAGGCCGATCGTCAGCCCGATCACCGAGGCGAAGAAGGCGACCGAGAAGCCGACGATGAGCGAGATCCGCGCGCCGTAGAGCACGCGGGAATAGACGTCCCGCCCCAGCATGTCGCTGCCGAACCAGTACATGGCCGAGGGCTCGCGCGTGCGCCGCGCCGGCGCGAGGGCCGTCGGGTCCACCGTCCAGAGCAGCGGCGCGAAGATGGCGATACCCACCATCAGCAGCAGAAGGAAGCCGCCGAGCGCCATGGTCGGGTTGCGCCGGATGAAGCCGATGAGGCCGCGCCGCGGCTTCACCGGCGGCAGGACGTCGCCCATCGGTTCGGCGGCGGCGACTTCGCGCGGCGGGGCGGAGGGGGAAAGGACGGCGGAGGACATCAGTAACGGATCCTCGGGTCGAAGAGGGTATAGGCCAGGTCGATCACCAGGTTGACCAGCACGTAGACGAAGCTGAACAGCAGCACGACGCCCTGGATGACCGGATAGTCGCGCCTGAGGATCGCATCGACCGTCAGCCGCCCGAGGCCGGGGATGGCGAAGACGCTCTCCGTCACCACCGCGCCGCCGATCAGCAGCGCGATGCCGATGCCGATGACGGTGACGATCGGCACGGCGGCATTCTTCAGCGCGTGCAGGAAGAGGATGCTGCGCTGCCCCGCCCCCTTGGCGCGTGCAGTGCGGATGTAGTCCTGCTGCAGCACCTCGAGCATCGTTGCCCGGGTGATGCGGGCGATCAGCGCGATATAGACGCCGCCCAGCGCGATGGAGGGCAGGATCAGGTTCTCCAGCCAGGGGAAGAAGCCCTCGCGGAAGGCGGTGTAGCCCTGCACCGGCAGCCAGTCGAGCTCGAGGGCGAAGATATAGGCGAGCACATAGCCGACGACGAAGACGGGGACGGAGAAGCCGAGCACTGCGAAGCCCATCACCGCGCGGTCGATCCAGCTGCCCTGCTTCCAGGCGGCGACGACGCCCATCGGCACGGCGATGCTGACGGCGAGGCAGAGCGTCAGGACCATCAGCGAGAGCGTGGGCTCGATCCGCTGCTGGATCATCGTCGTGACCGGCAGGTTGGTGAAGATGGAAACGCCCATGTCGCCGTTCAGGATGTTCCACACCCATTCGCCGAACCGAACCAGGAAGGGCCGGTCGAGCCCGAGCGAGGCGCGGATGCGCTCCACATCCTGCGGCGTCGCCTGGTCGCCGGCGATGACGGCGGCCGGATCGCCCGGCGCGATGTAGAGCAGGCTGAAGACGAAGAGCGCAACGATGGCCATCACCGGGATGGTGGCCAGGACGCGCCGGACGGCATAGGCGAACATGGCGCCTCCTTACGCTTTGGGGAGCCCCGCGCAACCGGTATGCGGCTGCGCGAGGCTCCCGATCTTATCCGCTACAGTCAAGACTTGGAGACGCCCCAGAAGAAGGGCAGCGGCCCCTTCACGATGCCCGAGACACTCGCCCGCCAGGCCTGGTAGCCGAGGAAGAAGCCTGTCGGAGCATAGACGACGTTGTCGAGCGCCGCCTTGTTCAGCCGGCCGATGACGGCCTTCTCGGCGGCGCGGTCGGGCGCATCGAACCAGTTCGCCACCTCGGTCTCGACCGCCGGAATGTTGGGCCAGCCGAACCAGGCGCCGTCGCCATTCGCGCGGATGGCGTTGTAGACCGCCGGGTTGATGCAGTCCGCGCCGGCATGCCAGCTGTGGAACATGCTCCAGCCGCCCTGCCCCACCGGGTTCTTCATCGCGCGGCGCTGGCCCGTGGTGCCCCAGTCGGTCGCCACGAAGTCGACGTTGAAGCCCATGCGCTTCAGCAGGTCGGCCGTGACGTCGCCGAAGGACTTGGTGATCGGCTGGTCCTGCGCGACGACGCATGTGACGGGCGAGCCGTCATAGCCGCTCTCGGCCAGCGCCTTCTTCGCCGCGTCGAGGTTGCGCGGTCCCTTCAGGATCTCGCCGCCCTCCTCGGTATAGAGCGGCGTGCCGGGGGTGAAGTAGCCCGGCAGCGACTTCCACAGGTTGTTGTCGTCGCCGACCAGGGCTCGCATGTAGTCTTCCTGGCTCATCGCCATCAGCACCGCGCGGCGCACCTTCACGTTGTTGAAGGGCGTCGTCGTGTGGTTCATGCGGAAGGTGCCGATATTGCCGAGCGGGTCGGCGATGTCGACGCGGATGCTGCGGTTGCGGCGGAGCTGCGGCACCAGGTCGGTGATCGGGTTCTCCCACCAGTCGACCTCGCCGTTCTGCAAGGCGGCGGAGGCGGTCGCCGGGTCGGGCATGATGAGCCATTCGATCCGGTCGACGCCCATGCGCTTGCCGCCGGCGAGCCAGGAGACGGGCTCCTCCCGCGGCAGGTAGTCGGCGAATTTCTCGAAAACGGCCCTGGCGCCCGGGTTCCACTCGTCGCGCTTGAAGCGCATCGGCCCGCTGCCGATGAACTCGCTGACCTGCTGGAAGGGGTCGGTCTTCGCCAGCCGCTCCGGCATGATGAAGGCCATCGGCGTGCTGTTCTTGCCGAGCGCCATCAGCAGCTTCGGATAGGGCTTCTTCAGCACCCAGCGGAAGGTGCGGTCGTCGACCGCGACCAGCTCGTTCTGGATGGCCTTGACCATCAGCCCCATCGGGTCGCGGGCCGACCAGCGCGTGAGGCTCGCCACCACGTCCCTGGCCAGCACCGGCGCGCCGTCATGGAATTTCAGGCCGGGGCGCAGGCGGAATTCCCAGGTGAGCCCGTCGGCCGAGACCTGCTCCGCCTCGACCATCTGCCGCTTCGACGTCAGCGTGTCATCGAAGCCGTAGAGCGTGTCCCAGACCATGGCCGCGGCGTTGCGGACCACATATTGCGTGCCCCAGATCGGGTCGAAATTGGCCAGATTCGCCTGCGGCACGAAGCGCAGCGTCCGCGCCGCCGCACCCTGCGACAGCGCCGGGCCGGCCAGCCCAGCCGAAGCGGCGCCCACCATTCCGGCAGCGGCCGTCCCCTTCAGGAAACTCCTGCGATCCATCCTTTGTCGTCTCCCAGCTCCCAGCCGAGCGGTCCGTTTCCGCCCGGATAACCATCAGCCTGCCTCAGCCTTGGGCATTGCGCCAGCGTACTTACGCCGCCAAGAGCGCTGTCACCCCCACTTGCACGGGCCGTGCCAATCGGAAATCACACCCTAGCCGCGCCTGACATTCCAGAAGAGCGGCGGCCCGCCGGTGACGATGTTGGTCAGGCTGCGCCGGTAGGCCTGGGGCGGCCGCAGCAGCCCGAGCGGGATGAAGGGCGCCTCCTCCCAGACCAGGGCCTGCAGTTCCTCCGCGATCTTCCGCTCCGCCGCCAGGTCGGGCGCGTCGAACCAGGCGTCACGCAGCGCCTCCCGCCGCGGGCTGGTCGACCAGCCGATCCAGCCCTGGGCCCCGTTGCCCCGGATCGGCTGATGGCTGCCGGGGACGGAGACGTCCAGCCCCTCCCAGGTGGTGCAGAAGACGTTCCAGCCGCCCTGGGCCGGCGCCTCCCGCTTCGCCCGGCGCTGCACCAGCGTGCCCCAGTCCATGCTCTGCAGGTCGACCTTCATCCCCGCCCGCCGCAGCGCATCCGCCGCCACCTCCGACAGGGCGTTGATGGCCGGGAAGTCGGTTGGCGAGAGGATGACGACCGGCTCGCCCTTGTAGCCGGCCGCCGCCAGGGCCCGCTTCGCCGCCTCCGGGTCGCGCGGCCCGGCGACCGCCTCCATACCCAGATCGGTGGCGAGCGGCGTGCCCGGGGTGAAGGCCCCTGCCGGCACCTGCCACAGCGCCTTGTCCTCGCCGAGTGCGGCCTGCATGAAGGAGACCTGGTCGATCGCCGGCAGCAGCGCCCGCCGGATCTCCGGCCTGTCGAAGGGCGGGTGCAGGTGGTTGAAGCGGATCATGCCGAGCGCGCCCGCGGTGTTCACCACCTCGATGGCGATGTCGCGGTTGCCCCTCAGCACCGGCAGCAGGTCGGCGAGCGGCGTCTCCCACCAATCGACCTCGTTGTTCTGCAGGGCGGCGGCAGCCGTCGCCGGGTCGGGCATCACATGCCACTCGACCCGGTCGAAATAGACGGTCTTGCCGCCGGCGAGGAAATCCGGCGGCTCGTCCCGCGGCACGTAGCCGGGGAAGCGCTCATAGGCCGCCAGGCTGCCTGGCACCCATTGCGAGGCGCGGAAGCGGAAGGGGCCGCTGCCCACATACTCCGTGATCTGGGTGAAGGGATCGGTCTGCGCCACGCGCTCCGGCATGATGGCGCAGATATTCGCCGATGGCTTGCCGAGCGCCCAGATCAGCCCCGGCCAGGGCTTCTTCAGCGCGATCTCGAAGCGGTCATCGGCCTTGACCTGCATCTCCTCGAGCAGGGCGGCCAGGCGCTGGCCCAGCACGTCGCGCTTCGACCAACGGGCGATGGAGGCGATGCAGTCGCGGGCCAGCACCGGCTGTCCGTCGTGGAAGCGGAGGTCGGGCCGGAGCGTGATGGCATGGACCAGCCCATCGGCCGAGACCTCGTGCCCCGCCGCCATCTGCGGCTTCGGCTGGAAGTCGCGCCCGAGGCCGAAGAGCGTGTCATAGACCATCAGCCCGTGGTTCCGGGCCAGCGTCGTCGTCGTCCAGATCGGGTCGATATTGGCGAGGTTGCCCTGCGGCACGAAGCGCAGCGTCCGGGCATTCCCCTGCGCCAGGGCCAGGCGCGGGGCGGCCATGGCGAGGCCCGTGCCCTTCAGCAGGGTGCGACGATGCATGCGGCGTTCCTCCCGGTCCGGTCGGCTGTCCTTGCCTCAGCCCCGGGGCCGGCGCAACGGGGTCTGGGCGCGTCAGACGAGGTCGGCGGTTGAGGGCTGGCGAGGGGTTTTTCGCCCCGGGAAGAAGGATGGCGCCGCCGATGCAGGTTGCATCGGCAAGCCCGGCGACGCAGCCGAGGCGGAAGTGACCCGCCAGGCCGACCCGCCCGACCTTGCCTCGCGAGCCCTAGGCCTTGGACATGTTCCAGAAAACCGTCGCCGGCGCCCGGAAGGCCCCGGTGACGTTCCGCCGCCAGGCCGAGGGCTGCCAGTAGAAGCCGAGCGGGATGTAGGCCATGACCTCCATGGCCCGCCGGTTCAGCGCCTCGGCCACGCGCCGCCCCTCGGCCGGGTCGGGCGCATCGACCCAGGCCTGGCGCAGCCGCTCGATCTCCGGGTCATCGGGCCAACCGAACCAGGCCTGCGGCCCGTTGGCGCGCAGGAAGAGGTGATAGACCGGCAGGCTGAGGCTCTGCCCGGAGGAGGTGGTGTGGATGATGCTCCACCCGCCCTTGTCCACCGGCTCCTTGCTCGCGCGCCGCTGCACCAGCGTGCCCCAGTCGGTGGAGACAAGCTCGAGATTCATCCCGAGCCGCCGCAGCAGGTCGGCCGTCACCATCGAGAGGGCATTGATCTGCGGGTAGTCGCCGGGCGCGATCAGCACGACCTTCTCGCCCTTGTACCCCGCCTCGGCCAGCGCCGCCTTGGCGCGCTCGAGGCTGTGGGTCTTCAGCACCTCGCTGCCCGCCTCGTTGGCGAGCGGCGTGCCGCAGGTGAAGACGCCCTCGCAGGTCTCCCACCCGCCCGCCTCGTTGCCGGCGACGGCACGCAGGTAGTCCCGCTGGTCGACCGCCATGGCGACGGCGCGGCGGATGCCCGGGTTGTCGAAGGGCGGCTGCAGGCAGTTGAAGCGGCAGATGCCGTAGAAGCCGTCCAGCAGCCGCTGCTCCACCACCACCTGCCGGTTCCGCTTCAGCAGCGGCAGCAGGTCGTGCAGCGGATACTCCCAGTAATCCTGCTCGCCCGTCGACATGGCGGAGGCCGCCGTTGCCGGGTCGCTGATGATGGTCCACTCCACCCGGTCGAGCCGCGGCACCCGCCCGCCGGCCAGCCCGTCCACCGGCTCCGGCCGCGGCTCGTAGCCGTCGAACTTCGCCCAGACCGCGCGCTGCCCCGGGTTCCATTCCTCGGCGAGGAAGCGGAAGGGCCCGCTCCCCACCGCCTCCCGCACCTGCTGGAAGGCATCGGTCGCGGCGATCCGCTCCGGCATGACGAAGCAGGGGAATTGCGTTTGTCCCAGCGCCAAGGTCAGCAGCGGCACCGGCTTCCGGAGGCGGAAGCGGAAGCGCCGGTCATCCACCACCTCGACGCCGGCGATGCTCGGCTGCAGCACCTGCATGAAGGGGTCGCGCCGCGCCCAGCGATTGATGCTGGCGACGCAGTCGCGGGCCAGCACCCGCTCGCCGTCATGGAACCTCAGCCCCGTCCGCAGGGTGAAGGTGACGGCCAGCCCATCCGGCTCCGTCACCCAGCCCTCGGCCATCTGCGGCCGGATTTCGCCCTTGGCATCCTGGGCGCAGAGCTGGTCATAGACCAGGAAGCCGTGGTTGCGGGTGACGACCGCCGTGGTCCAGACCGGGTCGAGGCTGGTGAGGTTGGACTGTGGGATCACCCGCAGCACGCGCCCCGCCGCCTGCGAGAAGGCCGGGGCGGGCAGCGCCGCGAGCGCGGCGCCCTTCAGCAGGCTGCGGCGTTCCATGGGCTAGCTCCGCTTCAGGTTCCAGAACAGCGCGAAACCCGGCACGCGGCCTGTGAGGTTCCGCCGCAGGGAGGTCATCGCCCGGTAGGCGCCGACCGGGATGTAGGGCAGCTCGTCGAGGGCCGTGAGCTGAATCTCCCGTGCCAGCTTCTGCTGCGCCTCGAGGTTCGGCGCATCGAACCAGGCATCCCGCAGCTCCTCCAGCTTCGGGATGGTCGGCCAGCCGAACCAGCCGGCCGGGCCATTGCCGCGCAGCGGAAAATTGCTCGAAGGGTCGGCGAACTCGAAGGAGGAGAAGGCGGTGAGGAAGACGCTCCAGCCGCCCTTGTCGAGCGGCTCGCGGTTGGCGCGGCGCTGCACCACGCTGCCCCAGTCGGTGAGGGCGAAATCGAGGTTCACCCCCAGCTTGCGGAACATGTCGGCCGCCACCTGCGTCATCGCGGCCGGCGCCAGGATGTCGGTCGGGCCGATCAGCCGGATCGGCTGGTTGGTGTAGCCCGCCTCCTTCAGCAACGCCTTCGCGCGGTCGATGCTGCGCGGCCCGAGCAGCGCCCCCATCCCGGCATCGTTGGCGAGCGGCGTGCCGGGGGTGAAGACGCCCATGCTGGTGAAGCCCGCCGGGTCCGGCCCGACGATCGCCGTCATGTAGTCCGCCTGGTCCACCGCCGGCAGCAGCGCCTGGCGCATCTTCTTGTCGTTGAAGGGCGGGTGGAGGTGGTTGAAGCGGAGGATCGCCGGGTTCGGCAGGGTGTCGATCGCCTCCACCACGATCTGCCGGTTGCGGCCGAGCAGTTGCTGGATCTCCGGCGGCGGCTGCTCGTACCAGTCGATCTCGCCCGCCTGCAGCGCGGCGGCCGCCGTCGCCGCATCGGTGATGATGTGCCACTCGATGCGGTCGAAATGCGCCACCTTCGGCCCCGCCGTCAGGCTGACGGCGCCGGCGCCGACGGGCTGGTAGTTCGGGTTGCGCTCATAGGCGACGAAGCTCCCCGAGTTGTACTCGCCGGGCAGGAAGCGGAAGGGCCCGCTGCCCACCGTCTCGCGGATCTGCTGGAACGGGTCGGTCCGCGCGATCCGCTCCGGCATGATGAAGGCGGCCGGGTTGGAGGGGTTGGAGATCGCCTCGAGCAGCCGCGGGAAGGGCCGCTTCAGCCGGAAGCGCAGCCGCTTGTCGTCCAGCGCCACCAGCTCCTCGATCAGCGGCTCCATCTTCTGGCCGTTGGAGTTGCGCTTCATCCAGCGGCGGAGGCTGGCGACGCAGTCGCCCGCCCGCACCGGCTCCCCGTCATGGAAGCGGAGGCCGTCGCGCAGGGTGAAGGTCCAGGCCCGCCCGCCATCCTCGACCGTGTGGCCGGCGGCCAACTGCGGCTGCGGCTGGAAGCGCGCATCCATCCCATAGAGCACGTCATAGACGAGCCAGGCATGGTTGCGGGTGACATTGGCCGTGGTCCAGATTGGGTCGAGGCTCGTCAGGTTGGCCTGGGGGACGAATTTCAGCACCCGGGCATTGCCGGGCTGGGCGAGGCCGGGGCTGGACAAGGCGGCCGGCAGCGCTGCGGCGCCGGCAAGGAGGCTGCGTCGCTGCATGGTTCAGGTCTTCCTTACCGACCAGAAGAGCGGCGGCCCCTTCGGCACGTCGGTGATGCTCCGCCGGTAGGCCGTGGTGGTGAAGCTTTGGCCGAGCGGCAGGGTCGGCACCTCCTCGTAGGCGATCGCCTGCTGCTCCCGCGCCGCCTGCTGCTGCGCGGTAAGGCTGGGTGCATCGAACCACTCCGCCCGCTTCGCCTCCAGCCGCTCGGAGCTCGCCCAGCCGAACCAGCCATTGGCGCCGTTGCCCCGGAGGATCTGGTTGATGCCCGGGTTCAGCGTGTGGAGGCCGGCCCAGTAGGTGAAGAAGATGCTCCAGCCGCCCTTCTCCGGCGGCTCGCGGCTGTTGCGCCGCTGCACGACCGTGCCCCAGTCGGCGGCGACGTAGTCGACATTCAGCCCGACCTGCTTGAAGAGATCGGCCGCCACCAGGCCGAGCGCGTTGATGATCGGGAAGTCGGTGGCGCCGAGCAGCACCACCGGCTCGCCCCTGTAGCCGCTCTCGGCCACCTCGCGCTTCACCTTCTGCAGGTCGCGCGGCCCGCTCAGCGCCTCCATCCCGGCATCGCTGGCGAAGGGCGTGCCCTGCGGGAAGAAGCCGACCTTGTCCGCCCAGGCGCCCCGCTCGCTGCCCCAGGCCGCGGTCATGAAATCCGCTTGGCTGACGGCGCCCAGCAGCGCGCGCCGGAGCTTCGGGTTGTTGAAGGGCGGGTGCAGGTGGTTGAACCGCCCGAAGCCGAGCAGCCCGGTCGGGTCGGGCTGCTCGGTCACGATGTCGCGGCTGCGGCGGAGCGGCGGCAGCAGGTCGTTCGGCGGGTTCTCCCACCAGTCGACCTCGCCCGACTGCAGCGCGGCGGAGGCCGTCGCGCTGTCCGGCGTCACCCGCCACTCGACGCGGTCGACGAAGGCGCGCTTCGGGCCCGAGGTCCAGGCCGGGGTGCCCTCGCGCGGCACATAGCCGTCGAAGCGCTCATAGACGAAGCGGCTGCCCTGCACCCGCTCATCCGCCTTGAAGCGGAAGGGACCGCTGCCGATGAACTCGCCGACCGGGCGGAAGGGATCGGTATTCGCCAGCCGCTCCGGCATGATGAAGGGCACCGGCGAGCCGATCTTGCCGAGCGCATCGGGCAGCAGGGGAAAGGGCTTCCTCAGCCGGAAGACGAGGGTGCGGTCGTCGGTCGCCACCAGTTCCTCGGTGCGGGCGGCGAGCTCCTGGCCGAGCGGGTCGCGCTGCTGCCAGCGCTTGATCGAGGCGACGCAATCCTGCGCCCGCACCGGCTCGCCATCATGGAAGCGGAGGCCGGGGCGCAGGGTCAGCGTCCAGCGCCGGCCGTCATCCTCGACCCGATGGCCCTCGACCATCTGCGGCTGCGGCTTGAGGTCCCCATCCAGCCCGTAGAGCGTGTCCCAGACCATCAGCCCATGGTTGCGGGTGACATAGGCGGTGGTGGTGATCGGGTCGAGCGTGCCGATATCGGATTGCGGGATGAAGCGGAGGACCCGGCTGCTGGCCGGCTGGGCGATCGCGAAATGGGCGAGGGGCGCCGCGGCGGCAGCGCCCAGCACAGTGCGTCGGAACATCCTGGTCTCCCCGGAGGCCGGTCATGCCGGCCGTTCCGGGAAGTGAAGCGCGGATTGCAGCCCCGCCGCAAGCTGGGCTTTCAGCTCTTCTGCAGGTTCCAGAAGAGCGGCATGCCCCCCAGCACCCCCGTCACCCCGCGCCGATAGGACCAGGGCTGGAAGTACTGGCCGAGCGGCAGGTAGGGCGCCTCGCGGAACCCCTCCCCCTGGATCTCGGCGGCCAGCTTCTGCTGCGCGGCGAGGTCCGGCGCATCGAGCCAGGCGGTGCGCAGCTCCTCCATCTTCGGCATGGTCGGCCAGCCGAACCAGGCGCTCGTCCCGTTGCCGCGGAGCCCGAGATGCGTCGCCGGCGAGAAGAAGTCGAGCCCGGCGAAGAAGGTGAAGAAGACGCTCCAGCCGCCACGCTCAGCCGGCTCCCGGCTGGCGCGCCGCTGCACGACGCTGCCCCAGTCGGTCGAGACGTAGTCGACGTTCATCCCCGACTTCACCAGCATGTCCCGCCCGACCTGGGCGAGGGCATTCAGCGACGGGAAATCGGAGGCGGCGATCACCACGATCTTCTCGCCCTTGTAGCCGGCGGCGGCGAGGTCGCGCTTCACCTTGTCGTAGTCCCGCGGCGCCTTCAGCACATCGACGCCGACCGTGCTCGCCATCGGCGTCCCCGGCGGGAAGAAGCCGACGCCGTCCCGCCAGCTGGACGGGTCGGTGCCGATGACGGCGCTCATGAAATCGGACTGCTCGACGCCGCCAAGCAGCGCCCGGCGGATGTCCGGGTTGTTGAAGGGCGGATGCAGCGCGTTGAAGCGCAGCAGCCCCATCAGCCCGGTCGGGTCGTAATTCTCGACGACGAGGCTGCGGTTGCGCCGGAGCAGCGGCAGCAGGTCGGCCGTCGGCTGCTCCCACCAATCGACCTCGTTGTTGCCGAGCGCGGCCGCGGCGGTCGAGGCATCCGGGACTACGCGCCATTCGACGCGGTCGAGACGCGCCTGCTTCGGCCCCGAGGTCCAGGCCGCCGTGCCGCCCTCGCGGGGGACGTAATTCGGGTTGCGCTCATAGACCAGCAGGCTGCCCGGTACGCGCTCATCGGCTTTGAAGCGGAAGGGGCCGGAGCCGATATTCTCCCGGATCGGCGTGTTCGCATCCTGCGCGGCGATGCGCTCCGGCATCATGAAGGGTACCGGCGACGATGCCTTGGCCAGCGCGTCGAAGAGCAGGGCGAAGGGCCGCTTGAGGCGGAAGGTGAGGTTGCGGTCGTCATCGGCGACCAGCTCGTCGGTTGCCGCCATCAGCGCCTGGCCGAGCGCATCCCGCTGCGCCCAGCGCTTGATCGAGGCGACGCAGTCCCGCGCCCGCACCGGCTCGCCGTCATGGAAGGCGAGGCCCTGGCGGAGCGTGATGGTCACGCGCCGCCCGCCATCCTCCACCTTGTGCCCCTCGGCCATCTGCGGCTGCGGCTTGAAGTCGGCATCGACGCCATAGAGCGTGTCGTAGATGAGGAAGGCGTGGTGCCGCGTCACATAGGCGGTGGTGACGATCGGGTCGACCACCGCGACATCGGATTGCGGGATGAAGCGCAGCACCCGGCTGCCGGCCGGCTGGGCCAGGGCGGGCGCCGGGAAGCGGAGCGCGGCACCGGCCAGGGCGGCCCCGGCCAGCAGGTTGCGACGAAGCATGAGCTTTTTCCCCCGGTCTCGAAACGGCTGGACAGTAGCGGTTTTCCCGGCCCCGTGAAGCACCCGATTCGGCCGCCATCCCTGGCCACCGGCCCTGCGGTTCCGGCCCCCGCCGGCGCCTGGTAATTCCCGGATCGAATCGTACTGCGATATCACCCGCCTGCGCCGTGGAACGTGACAGCGGAAGCGGCCGATTCGCGCCCCTGGCGAGCGGTTGTCACCGCGCCGTGGTTTGTCGCAGGGGGCAAGGGCGCGTAAGCCTTGCCGCATACAGGATGCTTTTGGATGACGTCTGCTCTCACCGGTCCCGACCTCTCCGATTCGCCCCTCGCCGCCCGCAAGGGCGGCCGCATGCTGGGCGAGTTCCTGCGCTTCGGCGTGGTCGGCGTCGGTGGCTTCCTCGTGGATGCCGGGGTGCTGACGGCGGGCATCGCGCTCGGCACCGGCCCCTGGATCGGCCGTGTGCTGTCCTACCTGGCGGCGGCGACCACGACCTTCGCGCTGAACCGGGCCTGGACCTTCCGGGCGGCGCGGCCGGCGGGCGGACTCGCCCGGCAGTGGCTGCTCTTCCTGCTCGTCAACTTGCTCGGCTTCGTCTGCAACTATGGCACCTATGCCGCGCTGGTCGCCGGTGTACCTCTGGTCGCGGCGCAGCCCGTGATCGGCGTCGCGGCCGGCTCACTGGCCGGACTCGCCGCGAATTTCCTCATGTCCCGGCGCTTCGTCTTCGGCGCCGCCGGGGTCGCCCCCCGTCCCTCCAGAGCGTGAAGGCCAGCGGGAGCCATGCCCATCGCAATCGAGAGCCTCAACCCCATCCGCAGGCAGTCAGCATGCAGGACGTGATGCCACCCGAGCACCGCACCGGCGACCGCCGGCTGCTGACCGCGGTGGCGGAGGCCGGCTGGGTCGGCCTTGGCAGGGCCGCGCGGCGCGACCGCTGGGCAATCGGCTCGCCGCTGCCGCCGGCGCTGCTGGCGCTCGCGGTTGCGCTGCTGGACGTGGCCTGCCTCGCCGCCGGCGGCTTAGCGGTGAAGGCGCTGCCGATCGCGCCGATCGAGGGGCCGGCGCTGCGGCTGATCGGCTTCGTCGCCCTGCTGGTGCCCTGCCTGATCGTCGCGGCCGGCGGCTATAGCCATGCCGCGCTCTTCGGCGGCAAGCGGGCCGGGCTCGGCGCCGTGGCCGGGCTGGTGCTCGGCATCGGCGGCATGGGGCTGGCGGCACAGGCGCTCGGCGCCCGCGGCAATTTCCCGCCCGGGCTGGCGCTGCTCTGGCTCGGCATCGCCATGCCGCCGCTGCTTGCCGGGCGGATGGCCGCCGCCGTCGCGCTCCGCGCCGCGGCCGAGCGCACCCGGCAGCGCGCCGTGGTGGTGGGCGACGGGCCGCAGGCCGCCCGCCTGGTCGCCGCGCTCGGCGGCCGGCCGGACCGCAGCCTGGAGCTGGTCGGCCTTGTCGACGACCGCCGTGCCCATCAGGTCGGAGGCTTGCGCAACGGCCTGCCCTATCTCGGCTCGCTCGAGGCGCTCGACGCCATGATCCGCCGCGGCGAGGTCGACCAGGTGATCCTCGCCCTCCCCTGGGCGGCGGAGGCGCGGCTGCAGGGCCTGCTCAAGCATTTCGCCGACTTCCCGGTCGATGTCCGCCTCGCGCCGGACCTCATGGCCTATCGTAGCCTCGGCACCGCGCCGGAGGGCGAGCGGCTGCGCCTGCTCCGCCTCGCCGACCGGCCGATCAGCGGCTGGGGCGCCGTGGTCAAGACGGTGGAGGACTACATCCTTGCCACCCTCGCCCTCGCCGTTGCCGCGGTTCCGATGGCGCTGATCGCGCTGGCGGTGCGGCTCGACAGCCCAGGTCCCGTGCTGTTCCGCCAGCGCCGCACCGGCTTCAACAACCAGCCTTTCTACGTGCTGAAATTCCGCACGATGTACCAAGAGGCTGCGGATTACACCGCTGCCCGCCAGGTCTCGCTCGGCGACAAGCGGGTGACGCGGGTCGGCGCCATCCTCCGCCGCACCTCGCTCGACGAGCTGCCGCAGCTCTTCAACATCCTCCGCGGCGAGATGTCCTTCATCGGCCCGCGGCCGCATGCGCCGGGCACCCGCGCGGGCGGAAGGCCCTTCGAGGAGGTGGCCGCCCGCTACGCCGCGCGGCACCGGGTGAAGCCCGGCCTCACCGGCCTCGCCCAGGTGCGCGGCTGGCGCGGCCCGACCGAGACGGAGGAGAAGCTGCTCCGCCGCGTCGAGAGCGACCTCGAATACATCGACACCTGGTCGCCCTGGCTCGACTTCACGATCCTGGTGCGGACGTTGCTGGCCGTCGCCCGGATGCGGAACGCCTTCTGACCGGCGGGGGTCATCCCCCCGCCACATTCCCCGTGTAGAACGGCTTCCGCGACACGGAAGCCCTCGCCATGCCGGAGAGCACCTTGCCCGACACCCATCTGACGCCCGGATCGGAGCTGCTGCCGGGCTACCGCCACGCCCCGCGCGTCGCGGTGCTCATCCCCTGCTACAACGAGGAAGTGGCGATCCCCCGCGTGGTCGCCGCCTTCCGCGCCGCCCTGCCGGACGCCACCATCTACGTCTACGACAACAACTCGAAGGACGGCACCGTCGCGGCGGCGCGCACCGCCGGGGCCCTGGTGCGGACCGAGCCGTTGCAGGGCAAGGGCCATGTCGTGCGGCGAATGTTCGCCGATATCGAGGCCGACGCTTATGTGCTGGTCGATGGCGACGACACCTACGACGCCGCCGCGGCGCCGGAGATGGTCCGCCGGCTTCTCTCCGACCGGCTCGACATGGTGACCGGCGTGCGCCGTACCCCCGAGGCAGTCGCCGCCGCCGCCTACCGCCCTGGCCACCAGCTCGGCAATGCCGTGCTGACGGGGATGGTGCGCTGGGTCTTCGGCGACCGCATCTCCGACATGCTCTCCGGCTACCGCGTCTTTTCCCGCCGCTTCGTGAAGAGCTTCCCCGCGCTCGCCGCCGGCTTCGAGACGGAGACGGAGTTCACCGTCCATGCCCTCGAGCTGAAGCTCCCCGTCGGCGAGGTGCCGAGCGCCTACAAGGAGCGCCCGGCCGGCTCCACCAGCAAGCTCAACACCTACCGCGACGGCTTCCGCATCCTGCGGACCATCGTCACCCTGGTGCAGCGGGAGCGGCCGCTGATGTTCTTCTCGGTCGCCGGCGGCCTCCTCCTCCTCCTTGCCATCGTGCTGGCCATCCCGCTGCTGCAGACCTTCCTCGCCACTGGCCTCGTCCCCCGCCTGCCGACGGCGGTGCTGGCGACGGGCCTCGTCCTGCTCTCCTTCCTCTCCTTCGTCTGCGGCCTCATCCTCGACACGGTGACGCGCGGCCGGCAGGAGGCGAAGCGCATCGCCTACCTTTCCCTGCCCGCGCCGGAGTTCGAGGAGCGGGCATGAGCCTCGGCCCCTACCCCGCGCCCGAGCATGTCGCCGGCGCCCGCGCACCGGCGGGCGAGGTGGATGCCGATGTCATCATCCTGGCGATGGACCGGGCCGAGGAGACGGTCGCCGCCATCGCCTCCGCCCGCGCCCAGGCCGGGGTCGCCAAGCATGTCTGGATCGCCGACCAGGGCAGCAAGCCGGAGAACCTGGCCCGCCTCGCCGCCGCCGTCGAGGGCGCGCCGGATGCGACGCTGGTTCGGCTCGACCGCAATTGGGGCGTCGCCGGCGGGCGCAACCGGGCGACGGCGCTCGGCCGCGGCCGGGTGGTCTTCGCCCTCGACAACGACGCCGAATTCGCCGACGCCGACACCCTCGCCCGCGCCCTCCGCGGCTTGGATGCGGAGCCGGACGTCGCCGCCATCGCCTGCCGCATCCTCGTCTTCGACACGGGCGCGGAGGATCTTTCCTCCTGGGGCTATCCGCCCGGCCTGCTGCCGCGGGCGTCGGAGAGCTTCGATGTCGCCACCTTCGTCGGCGCCGGCCATGCCATCCGACGCCAGGATTTCGAGCGGATGGGCGGCTATGATGATGCGCTCTTCTTCTGCTGGGAGGAGTTCGACTTCGCGCTCCGCGCCATCAATGCCGGCCGGCGCATCCGCTACCGCGGCGACATTGCCGTGCGCCACAAGGTGAGTGGCGAGCACCGCTTCGCCTGGTCCGGCACGCGCTGGTTCCACTTCGTCCGCAACCGCCTCTATATCGGGCTGAAATACGGCCTTGCCCCGGCCTCCCTCCTGCCGCGCTACCTGGCCTATCAGGTGAAGGGCGCCCGCAACGGCGTCCTTGGCCAGGGGCTGAAGGCGGGGCCGGCGGCGCTCGGCCTCTGGCGCCGCTTCCGCCCCGCGCCGGGGATGGAGGCACTCTACCGCCTGACGCCCGCGGCGCACGACTACCTCGCCCGCAACGACGCGGCCCATCGTGGCGGCCTCGGCCGGCGGGTGCGGGCGGAGGTGCTGGCGGCCCTCCCCAGTGCCAAGCCCGGTTGAGGCCTGCCCCGGGCGACCCCACCTGAGACGGATGCCCGAGGACAAGAGCGACGAGTTGCGCGGCGAGATTATCGCCTTGGAGACGGCTCTGGCCGCGGCCTTCGGCGAGATCGCCGTGCTGCGCGCCACCATGCAGGGTGAGGGTGCTGCAGGCGCCCTCGCCGCGATGGAGGAGATGGCGAAGCAGCTGGAAGCCTCCGTCCTCCGCGGCGTGGTCGGCGCCGAGGAGGCCGGCCGTCCGCAAGCCGCCGCCGGCTTCGAGCGGCGGATGGAGCTGATCGTGCATGCCCTCCGCAACGCCATTGCCTTCCGGGCCGGGTAGGCGGGCGTGGCGCGACTTCTCTGGAGCCTCGGCACGCTGCTCGTGCTGGTCGGCGTGTTGGCGCATCTCTTCGGCTGGGATGCGCTGCTCTGGATCCCGGAGGCGGCGCTGGATGCGCTGCGGGCCGATCCCAGGACCTATGGCGTGATCCTGGCGGGGGCGGTGCTGATGCTCGTCGCGCGGATCATCAGCCGGCGCGGGTAGGTCAGCGCGGCTGCTTCGCCTCCCGCCGCAGCAGGGCGATGATGGCGGGGCTGTCGACCAGGTAGCGCCGGGCGAGGCGCTTCGGGTCCTGCATCAGCCGCCAGGCCCATTCCATCCCGGCCCGCTGCACCGGGAGTGGCGCCCGGCGCTCCTCACCCGTCAGGAAGAGCAGGCTCGCCCCGATGCAGAGGCCGACCCCCCTTCCCTTCCCGCGCGCGGCCACCGCCTGCGCCACGAGTTCCTGCCGCGGCGAGCCGACGGCGAGGAAGGTGGTGCGGGCGGGATTCTCCTCGATGAAGCGCACCGCCGCCTCGAAGGCGGCCGGGTCCCGCTCGAAGCCCATGGGCGGGTTGTGATGCGCGATCCGCCGGAGCCCGGTACGCGCCGCCAGCCGATCCAGCGCCGCCGGCGCCAGTCCGAGCACCGTCACAGGCTCGTCCGGCGGCATGGCCTGCACCAATGCGGCGGTCAGGTCGCTGCCCGGCACCACGGCCGGCGCCGGCAGCCCCATCATCCCGGCAAGCCGCGCCACCACCCGGCTGTCCAGCAGCCGCAGCATCGCCCCGTCATAGAGCGGCTGCAGCGATGGGTCGCGCGACAGCCGCACCAGATGGTCGGCATTCGGCGTCACGACATAGCCGAAAGGCGCATCCGCCGGCCGCTCCGCCAGCAGGGCGAGGACGCCCTGCAGGGGAAGGTCGGCGAAATCGAGCTCGAGCAGGCGCCGGACCGGAGCCTCAGATGGCAAGGCGGAGCCGGACCTGCAGCAGATTGCGGTCAAACTCCCGGAAGCCACCTGTCGCTTCGAGCCGCCGACGATAGCCGTAGCTCGCCACCACCGAAGCGTTGCGGTTCAGCAAGTAGCGCGCGGTCAGGGTGAGGACCATGTCGCTCGCCGTCTGGCTCGGGCTTTCATATTCGCGCCGGTCATAGAGCACGTCGCCCTGGAGCAGCACGTTGCGAAGATACTCATGATCGACGGTCACGCCGGCCTGGGTGCGCTGGTAGCTCACCGAATCCTGGCGGATGGACTCCTCGATGGTCCGAGTGAGCCGGAGGCGGACGGTGGTCAACTGGGTCGGCGCATAGGTGAGGCCAGCCTCGACTGCCGGGCCCTCCAAGGCCTTGATGGGCCCTTGATATTCACGGTGCCGCCAGCCAAGGCCGATGCGCGCCTGCCAGACACCGTCGAAATCATAGTCGAAACCGGCCAGTGCCTCCCAGGTGAAACTGTTCCGGTTCTGAGGGTTGTCGAATAAACTTGGGGTGGTGAGTGCCGGGTTCTGAAAATCAGAAGCGGAGGAGGTGTATTTGATGTCCTGCACCCGAACGACGGCGGTGATGTTGCGTCCCGGGGCGAGGGCATAGCTGGCACCGAGCGCGCCGATCACCGTGTTGAAGCTGTTCCGCGCCGTGTTGAAGCCGGGCTGTGCCGTGGTGAAGCCATCCTGCAGCAACGGCGTCGGGGTGGTGCCGATGATCCTTTCCTGGAAATCGAAGGTCCGGTAGACGCCCTGGGCGATCAGCCCGAGCCGGTTTAACCGCGTGGTGCCGGTGACCGAGATTTCATCCGAATCATAGGCGACAGGCTGGATGATACCGGCGGCCTGGACGTCGAAACTGTAAACGTCGAGGTGCGAGCGGTAGTGGCGGTACTGACCCAGCAGGGAGGTATCGGCCGAGAAGTCATACCGCCCGAAGCCGCCTATGTCCCAATCGTTCCAGTCAAGCTGGCTCTGGCTGAAATACTGCCGGTTGACGGAGTTGGCGGAGAAGCCGACCGCATGCGTGGTCCAGTCGCTGCGCAGGTTCAGGCTGCCGAGCTCCTCGGCGAAGCCGTCGGAGACCACGTTTCTCCTGCGGCCGAACAGGTTGCTGTCCCAGCCGAGCCCGGCCTCGATCGCCCCGTTCAGGCGGAAGCCGCCCAGGCGGACACCCAGCGGATTGTAATCAGGCCGCTGCCGGTTCACCACCGTAATGCCACGCTGCACCTCGGGCGAGTCGCCGAGCTGGGCATGAGCCTCGGCCAGCGGCAGCGCTGCCACGACCAAACCCAGAACCCCCCAGCATCGAAAGCTTTTCACCACTATTTCCCCGTCATCATGAGCCCCGGGCTTCCGTAGCATGGGCAGCCGCAGGAGTATGCGTGCAACGATCACTTCCTGTCATGCCAGAGCGCCAGAGCGCCACTTGCGGGCCAGGTGTTGCATGCCCGCCGCGGATGGCTGCCCCGGATGATCGGTACGGAACGTTATACGTCGCGCCGGTTACCGTGCTGAAACTTCTCGGGTTTAGGGTTGCAATTCACGGAAACCGGAGTGCGTATTCAAGCCAGCGCCGCCACAGGCGCCCCTGTCCCCTTCCCCCGATCCGGGACAACAGCGTGCAAGCCATGCGGGAGGATGAGGCCGATTCGCTCGTTCGGGCGTATCATGGCATCCCCATGGCCGGCCCAGGATGGAGCCCAGAATGGCCAATGTCGAAACCCTCAGGCCGAGCCCCGCTCAGCTCTCCCCACAGGCCGCGGTGACCCCGGCCGACCCCGCGGCCTTCCGCACGGAAGACCGGCTGACCGGCCTCCTGGCCTTCGCCCTCGCCGCCGAGCGGCAGGAGGAGGCCAGCCCCGAGACCATCGCCCGCAGCCAGCGCGAGGCCGAGGCGGCGCTCTGCGACCATGCGCTGCGCTACCTGCACAACAACATCGAGCGCCTCCGCCAGGAGGCCGTCGCCGAGCAGATCGGCCGGCTCCGCCCTCCGCCCGGCTTCCTGCGCCTGGTCGCCGCCAACCTGGTGGCGCTCGTCATCGTTGCCGCCGCCGGCGGCTGGCTCGCCCTGCACCCCGCAACCCTGGCCGGCCTCGCCGGCCTCCTGGCAGGCTGACGCATGTCCTACTCCCGCACCCTCCTCCCCGGGGCCGAGCCGACGGCGGACACCCCGCTGCGCCGGGCGCTCCGGGCCTGCCGGTCCCAGTTCATCATCGTCGGCGTCTTCAGCGGCGTCGTGAACCTGCTGCAGCTCACCACCTCGGTCTACATGATGCAGGTCTTCGACCGCGTCCTGGCGACCCGGGTGCTCGACACCCTGCTCTACCTCTCGCTGATCGCCATCCTGGCCACGGCGGTGCTCGCCATCCTCGAGGGCGTGCGCGGCAAGGTGATGCAGCGCATCGGCAGCTGGGTGGAGCACCGCGTCGCGCCCGAGGGCTTCATCCGGGCGATCGAGAGCACCCTGCGCGGCCGGCCCTACCGCATGGAGGCCCTGCGGGACCTCGCGGTGTGCCGCGGCTATCTCGGCTCGCCGGGCGCGCTCTCGCTCTATGACGTGCCCTGGGTGCCGATCTATATCGGCGTCATCTTCCTCCTCCATCCGGTGATGGGCTTCATCGCCCTCGGCGGCGCGGTGGTGCTCTTCGGCCTGACGCTGGCCAGCGAGGTCTCGACCTCCGCCCTGCTCAAGGAGGCGAACACCGCCGCCATGGCCTCGCAGCGCCGGGCGGACGCCATCTCGCGCAATGCCGAGGTGATCGACAGCATGGGCATGCTGCCCTCGGTCATCGGCCGCTGGCGGGAGTCGGTCGCGGCGATGACGGGCCCGCAGCAGCGCGCCGCCGACCGCGCCGCCTTCCTCGTCGCCATGACGAAGTTCTGCCGCCTTACCGTGCAGATCGCCATCCTCGGCGCCGGCGCCTACCTGGTGCTGCAGCAGGAGCTGACCTCGGGCGCCTCCATCGCCGGCTCGATCATCATGGGCCGGGCGCTGGCGCCGGTGGAGCAGATGATCGGCGGCTGGAAGCAGCTGGTCTCCGCCCGGCAGAGCTTCCGCCGGCTGCAGAGCTTCCTCGCCATGCCGCGGCTGCGCCCGCCGGGCCTGCCGCTGCCGGAGCCGGTGGGCAAGGTCTCGGTCGAGCGCGTCTCCTACGCCTTCCCGGGCCAGGGCGTCGCCATGATCAAGGGCGTGAATTTCAGCCTCGCCCCGGGCGAGAGCCTGGCCGTGATCGGCCCCTCGGCCGCCGGCAAGACGACGCTGATCCGCATGCTGATCGGCACGCTGCCGCCCTCCGCCGGCACCGTCCGGCTCGACGGCGCCGATGTCTACCAGTGGATGCGCGAGGATTTCGGCCGCCATGTCGGCTACCTGCCGCAGGATGTCGAGTTGTTCGACGGCACCGTCTTCCGCAACATCGCCCGCATGGCCGAGGCCGAGCCGGAGGCCGTCTACGAGGCGGCGAAGCTCGCCGGCTGCCATGACATGATCCTCCGCCTGCCGAACGGCTACGAGACCGAGATCGGCGACAGCGGCCAGTACCTCTCGGGCGGCCAGCGGCAGCTGATCGGCCTGGCGCGGGCCATGTTCGGCCGGCCGAAGCTGGTCGTGCTCGACGAGCCGAACAGCAACCTCGACGGCGACAGCGAGGCGGCGCTCACCCAGGCGCTGGAGCGGCTGAAGGCGCAGGACACCACGGTGATCCTCGTCTCCCACCGGCCGACCCTGGTGCAGGGCGTCGACAAGGTCCTGCTGCTGAAGGATGGCGCGATGGAGATGTTCGGCCCGCGCGCCGAGGTGCTGAAGCGCCTGATGACCCCGCCGCGGCCCGCCGAGGTCACGAACGCCCCCGTTGCCCGCCTCGAAGGGAGCGCCGCCCGATGAGCGTCACCACCCAGGACCCGAAGCTCCCCGCCCTCGCCGGCGGCCGCGCCCTGGCGCCGATCCGCACCGATCTGGGCGGCGCCCTGCCGCACTTCCCCTTCGACCCGCTGCTCGACGCCCCGGCGCCGCGCACCCGCGGGACGATGATCTTCGGCCTCTTCATCTTCCTGGTCTTCGTCGTGGGCGGCGCGGCCTGGGCGGTCTTCGCCCCGCTGGCCGAGGCCTCCATCGCCGCCGGCACCATCCGGGTCGAGGGCACGCGGCGGACGATCCAGCATCTCGAGGGCGGCATCGTCCGCGAGATCCTGGTGCGCGACGGCGACAAGGTGGAGAAGGGCCAGGTCCTCGTCCGGCTCGACGACATCCAGGCGGATGCCACGCTCGAGACGCAGCGCGCCCAGCGCTGGGCGCTGATGGCGCAGGATGCCCGGCTGCGGGCCGAGATGGCTCGCGCCCGGGAGGTCAGCTTCCCGCCCGAGCTGCTGAACGCCGGCAATGCCCGCGCGCTCGACAGCGTCACCGGCCAGCGCGCCCTGTTCGAGGCGCGGATGTCCAGCCTCACCAGCCAGGTGCAGGTCTTCCAGGCCCGCATCGACCAGCAGCACGCGGTCATCGCCGGTGCCCGCGGCCAGCTCACCTCCACCCGCCGCCAGCTCTCGCTGATCAAGCAGGAGGAGGAGATGACGCGCACCCTGGTCACCCAGGGCCTGCAGCGGCTGCCGCAGCTGCTGGCGCTGCAGCGCAGCTTCGCCGGGCTCGAGGGCAGCATCGAGGACCTGAACGGCCAGATCGAGCGCGCCAATGCCGCGATCGCCGAGGCGCAGAAGCAGATCAGCCAGGCCGTCGACCAGCGGATGCAGGAGAACGGGCAGGAGCTGCGGGAGGTCCGCGGCAAGCTGGCCGAGGCCGAGGAGAAGCTGCGCGCCGCCTCCGACGTCATGACGCGGCGGGACATCGCCGCGCCGGAGGACGGCACGGTGGTCAACCTGCGCCTCTTCACCATCGGCGCCGTCGTGAAGCCGGGCGACCCGGTGATGGACCTGGTGCCGCAGCATGACCGCCTGGTCGCCGAGGTGAACGTCCAGCCGAACGACATCGACGTGGTCTATCCCGGCCTCCATGCCGAGGTGCGGCTGCCCGCCTTCAAGCAGCGGCTGGTGCCATACCTGCACGGAGAGGTGACCTGGGTCGCCGCGGACGTGACCACCAACGACCAGACGCGTCAGCAATACTACCGCTCCTTCATCCTGATCGATCCGGCGCAGCTGGCCTCGCTGCCCAATGTCTTCCTCACCCCCGGGATGCCGGTGGAAGCCCATATCAAGATCGGCGAACGGACCTTCTTCCGCTACGTCACCCAGCCGATCCGCGACAGCTTCCAGCGCGCCTTCCGCGAGCAATAGGACCCACGATGAGCGATACCCGCACGACCATCTTCGCCGACGGCATCCTCGACGCCAGCGTGACCTACGGCGTCGCCCGGCTGACGCTGGCGCAGACCGGGGCGGAGGGGAAGCCGACGCCCTGCGGCCAGCTGGTGGTGCCGCTCATGCAGCTGCCCTCGCTGGTCACCAGCCTCACCGGGCTGCTGAAGCAGGTCGAGGCCCGGATGAAGGAGCAGCAGCCGGCCAGCGCACCCGAGGAGGGCGCCGCCCCCGCCGCCTTCCGCTTCGGCTGAAGCCGTGGCCACCCGTCGGGGCCTCCTCGCCCTGCCGCTGGCCGGCGCCCTCGCGGCGCCGGCCTCCGCGCAAGAGCCTCAGCCGATGCGGCGGCGGCTCGCCATGCTCCGGCTCGGCGCCAATCTCGAGCGCTGGTTTGCCATCACCAGGGACAACCAGCCGCGCCGCCTCGGCATCGGCTGGTGGCGCGGCTTCCGCGCGGCCGGCTTCGACCATGCGCGGATCTTCCTGCCGGAGGTCGCGCAGACCGGCTCCAGCATGGACATCCCGGCCCTCTACCTGGACGCAGTGAAGGACGCGGTGGAGGCGGGGCTGCCGGTCTTCCTCGGCATGGCAGATTTCTATTACCAGAAGAAGCCCTGGTCGGAGCGCGACTGGGAGGGGATGCGCCGGCGGGCACAGTTCTTCGCCGAGCGGACCGACCCGTCCATGGTCGTGCTGGCGGCGCTGAACGAGCCGGTCTTCGACGACAATGCGAGCTGGATGCCGGTGCGCGACCGCCTGCTCGCCGAGATGCGCCGGGCGGCCCCGCGGCACCTGCTGATGTGGGGCGGGCACGAGTGGCACAGCGCCCGCTCGCTGCTCGAGTGCAGCCTGCCGACCGACCCGAACACCATCGCCGAGGCGCATGACTACCAGGGCACGCAGTCGCCCGGCCGGTGGCAGGCGGTGGCGGCCTGGCGGGACCGGAACCGCATTCCCGTCATCGTCAGCGAACTTGGCGGCGCCTTCGGGCATGAGACGAACCGCGCCGCCTGGGCCGCCGACCTGGCCCGGGTTCTCCCAGAGCTGAAGCGGCTGGGCCTGCCGGCGACGCTGTGGTCCTACAGCCACGGCAGCCACTGGCGGCTGCAGAACGGCGACGAGCCGCGGCCGAAGCCGGACATCATCCCGCCCGGGATGCTGTCGGCGCGCTGAAGCGGGCTCCGTTCGCCCGGGCTCGCGCCACCCGCTCCCGCTCGTTGTCCGGTCGGGCAAATCACTCCGACCAAGCGACCACCCCGATCGGAGTGTGCTCCAAGGTCGCGCCCGGCCTTCCGCCTCAGGCCTTGCCCGAGACCGCCGTCGCCGGTGCCGCCCCGCGGGACGACCGGCGGCGAAGGAGCCAGCGATTGGCCGGCACCTCCACGTAGCGCCAGGCGAGCCAGCCGGCGACCAGGCTGGCCAAGAAGCCGGCCACCATCAGCCCGGCCCGGCCCGCGAGGCCAGGGTCGACCCGGCGCAGCACCAGCACCAGGCCGGCCTCGATGAAGACCCAGCAGAGATAGACGCCGAAGGACGCCTCGCCGAGGCGGAGCAGCAGGTCGGGCCGGGCCGGCGCCGGCGCCGGCGCCGGCCGGCGGAGCAGCGGGATCAGCGCGGCGAGGCCGAGGACGGTCAGTGCATCCCATTCGATCAGGAGGCCGAGGGGCAGCGCCAGCAGCACAGGCCAGAGCGCGGCGCGGGGCAGCAGCCCCTCCGTCGTCAGCCGGCCGATGGCGAGGCCGGCGGCGAATTCCAGGGCGAAGCGCAGCAGGCCGAGATGCAGCGTGTAGTTCAGCCCGACGCTCGGATCCGCGGCGCCGAGGGCGAAGATGCCGGCGAAGCCGAGCAGCGGCACCGCGGGCAGGGCGGGGCGCGGCAGGCGGATCAGGGCGGCGAGGACCAGCGGGAAGGCGAGGTAGCCGGCCCATTCCACCGAGAGCGCCCAGGACGGGTAGTTCCAGGCATGGCGCGACGTCGTCTCCCAGGCATTCACCAGGAAGAGCTGGAGCAGGAGGCCGTCGAAGCCGAATCGCTCCGGATCGCGGATGGTCACGCCGGCCGCCATGGCGAGGCCGACCAGCAGGGCGAGCGCCAGCAGCGCCAGCGCATGCAGCGGCCAGATCTTGGCGAGGCGGCGGCGGAGGAAGTCCATGATCCCGGCCCGCCCCCAGGGCGGTCGCGCGCCGTAGCCGAGCCAGAGGGCGAAGCCGGAGAGCAGGAAGAACCCGTCGACGCCGAGATAGCCGTGCTGCAGCACCGGCGCCAGCGCCGGCAGGCCGAGGCTCACCCGCAGCGGCAGGTCGAGATGATAGAGGATCACCCAGCCGATCAGGAAGAAGCGCAGCCGCGTGAGCGCGGCGTCCCGTGGAGCGGCTTGTTGGGGTGAGCCCTGCATCGATCCTTGCCTCGTGTTTCGGTCCGCGCATCGCTGCCACAACCCATCGCCCGAGTGCAGCCCCTGGCGCAGTCACGCTTTCGGGTGGCGCGCGGGGTTGACGGAAGGCTGATTGGCGGGCGCCGGGGCTGCGTGACAGAACCGTTGGCATGCCGAGCCTTACGTCTCCCCTCGCCCAGGTCCTGATCTCGCTCTTCGGGGCGGCGCTGATGCTGCTCATCGCGCTCTACCTGCCGGGGCCCTTGCTGCTGATGCTGCCGGCGATGGTGGCGATCCTGCTGGGCCTTGCGGTCTACCAGTTCCCCCTGGCGATCGTGGTCGGGCTGGTGATGATGTACGGCTTCGGCCTCGACTTCCAGCTCGATGCCGGCATGTTCGCCAGCACCGGCGGCGGCACGGTGGCAACGCTCGGCTCGGCGGTGATGAAGGTCGTGCCCTTCGCCCTCGCCGCGGTGCTGCTGCTGCGTTACGGGCCGAGCTCGGCGATCAACTGGCCCTTCATCGCCTATACCGCCATCGCCGCGGTCAGCATCGTCGTGCTGCCGATCGGGCGGATCGTGACGACCGGGGAGATGATCCGCAGCTTCATCGGCTCCACCGCGCCCTTCGTGCTCGGCTTCTGCCTGGCGCCGAAGAGGATCTGGACCTGGATCATCCGCGGCGCGACCCTGGTGCCGCTGATCAGCGCCTTCGCCAGCCTCTTCACCCATGTGGCGGGCCTTTACCCAGCGATCGACCTGCTCAACCGCTTCCAGGGGATGCACTCGGCGCCCTTCCTCGCCGGCTTCTGCGAGACGGCGATCTTCGCCGCGACGATCGAGTACATGCGCGGCTTCAAGCCGATCTGGCTGATCATCGGCGGGCTCGACCTCGCGGTGATGCTGGCGACCCAGGCGCGGATGCCGCTGGCGACGGTGGTGATCTTCATCGGCCTCGTCTTCCTGCTCTCGAACCGGCACATCTTCCCGCTGCGGCGGAAGGTCGATCTGGTGATGGGCGGCGGCGTGCCGGGGCTGCTGCTGCTGAGCCCGGTCATCGCCTTCGCCATGCAGCGCTTCATCAGCCAGGGCACCGACACCTCGGGCCGCGACCTGATGTGGCCCTACTTCCTCGAGGCCATCGAGAACCGGCCGCTCTTCGGCTACGGGCTCGGGGCGGGCAAGCTGCTGGTCGATCCGGACGACCCGCTGATCAAGCTGCTCGGCACCACGGCGGCGCACAACGAGTATCTCAGGCTCTCGGTCGATGGTGGGATCATCGGCTGCGCGGCGATTTTCCTCTCGCTCATCGCCTGGATGTGGTGGGGCTCGCGGGGCCTCGGCTCGCGGGAGCGGCTGGTGCTGCGGGCGGCGCTGTTCGGCATCCTGTTGCATAGCGGCTTCGACAACACGCTGATCGCCACCACCTCGGTCATGCAGTTCTGCGTCATCAGCGCCATCCTGGCGCGGGGGCGGGTGGAGGCGAAGGAGGCCGGGGTGCAGCGGCGGCGCCAGGCGCCCTCCGCCGGCGGCTATGCCTGGCGGCCCTCGCGGGCGGGTTGAGGTCGATGCCGGACCAGGGCGTGGCCGCCGCGGTGCGGCCGGCGCGGCGGCTCGATCTCGACCGGGCGCGGGGCATCGCCATCCTGCTCGTCGTCTTCGGGCATATCGTCGCGCGGGACGTGCCGCCGGGCGTCGAGTGGTACGAGCCCGTCCGGTACCTCGTCTACCGCTTCCACATGCCCTTCTTCCTCTACCTGAGCGGGACGGTGGTCGTGCTCTCCGGCCTGCTGGCGAAGCCGCCGGGGCGGGTGGTGCGGCAGCGGGCCGTGCGACTGCTGGTGCCCTTCTTCGCCATTGGCCTGGTGATTCTCGTGGCGAAGCTCGTCGCGGTCCGGCTGGTGCCGGTGGACAACCCGCCGGAGGGGCTGGCCGGGGGGCTGCGGGACCTGTTCTGGACGACGGCGCACAGCCCGGCGACCTCGGTCTGGTACCTGCTGGTGCTCTTCCTTTGTACTTTGGTGGCGATGGGTCTCCGGCGGGTGGGCGTCGGGGCGACGGGGCTGCTGGTCCTGGGCCTCGCCCTGCAGCTCGTCGATGTGCCGGCCGTTGCCTATCTCGACCGCTTCGTCTCACATTTCCTGTTCTTCGCCGCCGGGCTCTGGGTGGCGGAGCGGGAGGAGGCGCTGCTGCCGGGCTTCGAGCGCTGGCAGGCGCTGTGGTGGCTGGCCTTCGCCGGCGGGCTCGCGCTGGCGGCGCTGGGCTGGGTAGGCGAGCGCTGGGCGATGGTGCTTTGCGGGCTGCTCTGCATCCCGGCGCTGCATGGGGCGATGCGGCTGCCGCCGGTCGCGCGCTGGCAGTGGCCGGTGGTGCTGGGCGGCTTCTCGATGGCGATCTACCTGTTCAACACGCTGGCGATCGGCGGGACCAAGGCCGTGCTGATAAAGCTCGGCTTCGGTTGGACGGAGGCCTGGTTCCCGCTGCATGCGGTGGCCGCGATGGCAGCCGGTGTGGCGCTGCCGGTGCTGCTGAAGCTGCTGGTGCTGCGGCGGGTCGCCGTGGTGGACCGGCTGACCGACTGAGGCCGGTCGGGGGCGCCACGCCTCAAACCCTCAAGGCACCGCCCCTCCAAGGCCCTCAAAAATCTCGCTTTTCCGGCCGGGCTTTAAGTTAAGCGCAGTTCGACTTGGGTGTGGGAAACGCGCAAATCTGACGTGGGCTGACT